>CAZRMG010000142.1:0-7227 GCA_964601095.1 uncultured Melioribacteraceae bacterium
ATAAAAAGCACAACAGAATACTTCTCATCAACTGAAAAGTTCTTAGGTAGTATGCATTTGTGATTTACGTCCATTTTATCTAACTTTTCCTTTTTTACCTGGTTTTTCTTCCTCTGGCATTAGTGCAATTAATTGAACTAGAATATTTCTGATTCCACTTGTATTGCCAGCAGTTGCCATTTGCAAACCTTGGTTACATAATTGTCTTGCTTTATTTCGGTCTTTCCAATGGTAAGAATTAAAGTCGCTGTCAATATGCTTCAAAAATTGAACATCCATTGCGTTGCCTGTAACTGCATTACGCAAATTGAAATCCAAAGAGCCAATCTCACTTATTAGGTGTTTTGCTTCCTTAATATTTTTGTCCTTGATTACTTGCTCAATAGTTTTCTTATATTCCTGAATATGTGCTTCCACTTTGTCCATATTCAAATCGTCATCATCGTTATTGGCTTTTATCCTCTCTACCAAATCTTCTAATTCATAGAAAGCGACTTTTAGTTCTTCCTCAACCTTTGGCCATTCTGCAACTTTTTCAGCACTATCTAATTTTAAAAGTTCTTTACGTAAACTGTCCTGAATTTTCATTTTACCATCTGCACTTCCTTTTTCATTTTCTAACTGTTCTTCTAATGCTTCTAATTTTTCAGAAACATCAACGGCATTTACTTTTTGTGCAGTGCGCTTAGCTTTAGAAATTTCTTTGGATAGCAACTCTTCTGATGGTGGCTCGGTTTGTTTAATTTTTATCTCCATTTCCTCTGTATGGTTGTGTAAAGGAAAATAAGCGGTGAATTTCATTAGTTGCGACCTGTCAACTTTAATCGTTATATCTATATCACTACCCTCAGGGATTAAAGGCAAACTTTCGCCTGTAATTATTACTTCTGTTATAAGATTGTTTAGAATTGGATTAGTTCCCTCTGAATTGTAATCTCCTTGATAAATTGGAATACTGATAAAATCAGTTATAATACCCGGTCTGATTTTTGATGTAGTTTTTAACCCATTTGCAACGCCAACCAATCCATTTGATGGTATGCTTTTATTCTTTTCAAGACCTTTCACAGGAAAAAATAATTCTTTTTCTTCATATTCGAACCATTTCCCAATTCCGATATGGTAGGGCAAAACTGTCATATCCCCAACACCTATACCTTGAATAATTGTAAAATTGGCGCCTTGATTTTCTATCTTATTTCCTTGCTCATCGTAGGTTATTACTTCAAAAGGATTAGCCCTACCTTCAACGAGTATAACATTGATTAACGTAGCTTTTTCACCAATTAGTTTTTTGCCGCTTGACCAAGCTCCATCAAAACGAACCACATCTGCATAAATTTTTTCTGGGAATATTCCTGTGGTTTTTTCTTTCAGGACTTTTAAGTTTACCATTTCATCCAATTCAACTGATGTGGCTTCGTATTTAATATCAAGTTGAAGTTTGGTTTTATCTCTTGTTGTTTCCTTTACTTCATCTGATACTGAAATTGTAGAAGCGAATAAAGCTGCACCTTTGGCAACTACTGTCATTGGGTCAACCGAAGTGTCAACTTTATCCGTGATTTGCTCTTTAAGCATTCTGCGGAGGATTGGCGAATAGGTAGGGCCACCTACTAAAATCAATGCTCCAAGGTCAGAACCTTTCAAGTTATTGCGTTTTAATAAGTCTTTGGTAATATCAATTGCCTTTTGAAAAATAGGAGAAAATATTATTTCCAAATCTTTTTCAGTTAGCTCTAAATCAATTTCTGGTTCTTCACCATTTTCATCTTCAAAGGGAAGGTCTCCAAGATTTGTTAATATTCTTGCCTTATCTTTAAAGGAAAGTTCGTTTTTAGCAACCTCTGCGTGAAATTTGACAGCAGCTCTTAATAGCTCTTTTTTTGTTGAATCATTTATTACAAAGTCAATAGAATAATTTTGTTGCAGGTAAGGAATTATAAGATTATCAACAATTGCTTCGTCTAAGTTTTTTCCGCCAAGCCAGTTATCGCCATCCGTATCTTTTACTGCCAAAATTCCTTCTTCCGCCTTTATCAAGGCTGCATCAAAAGTTCCACCTCCAAAGTCAAAAACCAACCAAAAACCGTCTTTGCTTTTTGAGCCAAGACCATACGCAGTGGCGGCAGCCACTGGTTCTTGTAATAGTTCAATATGCTTAAACCCTGCAAGTTTTGCAGCTTGCATTGTAGCTTCGTTTTGTGGATTTAAAAACTTTGCAGGAACTGTAATTACAATAGATGAAATGTTTTCATCTGGAACAAGTGATTTCAGTTTCTTTAGCACTTCAGCAGATAACTCTTCAGATGAAAAATTTCTGTTCATATTAGACGACTCCTCTTTATGAGTTGTCCCCATTGTTCTTTTGAACTCAATGAAAGTGTTTTTTTGCCCCTGTTCAAAAGTCTTCAAGGCTCTTGCACTGTCATTTTTCAATACATTGTAAGCAGTATCACCAACGAGTATATCTTGCTTTCTGCTAAAAGTTATACACGAAGGAATTGTATCTTTGAGTGTTTCAGATTTCTTAATGGTTGGAACTCCATTTTCCATTCTCGCTATTGCTGAATTGGTTGTTCCTAAATCAATACCGTAGTCAATTTTATTTCTCATACTTTGAAATTTTTTTATTTTTTAATAGCCAACAGAAACTTCTATTTGGGCTGTTTGAATCATTTTGTCATTGTAATTAACTTGTGGTATTAAAATCTTGGTTATAATTTCTTTTCCCTTTTCAAGATTTTCATCTGGAATAGAAGTTGCAACTATAACCCTCATACCCTGATTAAACGTTTTTCCTAACAGTTCAGGCATTTCATAACCATTAGCAGAAAGATTGTCTTTAAGTTTTCCGACCGATGCTTGTAATTGTTTCAAGCCTTTTGTTTTTGAATCCATCAGATTAATGTTTCTTTCAATTAGATTGATTTCACTTGCAACTTTTAACGCTAATGAATGGTCAGGCTCTACATTTGGCGTAGATTGAAGATTGGTTTTCTGCTGCTCAATTAAGTGCAATTGTGAATCCATCAATTCAGTTTGCTTACCGAACTCTTTTACCAAACTTTCCTCAATGGATGATTTGGTTTTGCTCAATTGGTCAATAAAATTAGTTTTATCGGTTTGTTGTCTTTTGCTCAATAGCCAATATAAAAGTCCTGAAAGCATTATTGCTGAAAGCACTCCGATAATTCCGTAAAGCGAATTTTTGTTTAATGATTCGGAAACTTCGGTGATTTTACCTTCGTTCTTGTCCCCAGTTTCCTTGATTTTGATTCCAAGTTCATTTGCGGTTTGAGAAATAGCGTTGGTATTTTCTTGTGTTTGATTTCTCAAACTGTCAATGGTTTTGTTTGCATTTAATAGTTTTGTGTTGATTATTCCTATTTCAGATTTAAGATTGACATTTTCTATGCGAAGCGATTTGATTTCAGTCTTAAAACTTTCCTCAATAACTTTCATCTTCTCTGTTAATGGCTTAATTTCTCTTTCTAAATCTACTTGAGTAACATCGTTTTCTTGAGCAAAAGCACTTATGCTTATTAAAAGTATGAATAATAATGTATTTATTTTCATTGTGTTAGTATTTAATAGTTATCGTTAAATATTTTTATTTCTTTAGGCTCAATTATTTGAGGCATTTCATTTATTTTTTGCCTGTCAATAATTGAATTTTGTTTAAAAACAGTAATAATGTTTTTATTTAACCAATCAATATTCCAAATTTTTGCGGTATCATCAGCGACCTTTTTGCAGAGTTGTTCTGCATATTCTTTTTCAGGATTTATTTTGATTGTCAAACGTTGCAACCAAACTTCTAAATGACCGACATTAGGTATTTTATCAAATTTTCTATCTATATATTTAAAAATTTCTTTAATAGTCTCTTTATCAACTTCAAGCGACAAAATCTTACTCAAAATAGCTGTTATAACTGGATAAGTGCGGGGATTGCTATATGCAATATCAACTAATATGCTAATCAATATTTTTGTGTTTTCTTCTTTAAATAATTTGAGAGGAAACACCCTGTCTAAAAAATTATCTAATGCTTTTGATAAGCTACCTGAATTTGGATGTTTTTCAGCCAATGTATGAATTAAGAACAAGTGTTTTTGTAAAGTTTTTTCAATTTGCTTAGCTTCGTTCCAATAAATTTTGTCAGGCTTTATAGTATCTCTGATGATTTTATCGGAAATAAAGGTTTTTTGCGTATTGAGTTTTAGATTTAGGTCAATCAAAGTTTCAGTCAGAAGTTTTGCAATTTTTACCAATGTTTCCTGATTGGTTGCAAAAATCCTATAATCATCACGATACCGTATAATCTGATAGTCTTCAATCCTGTGAATTTTCTTATTACGGTTATAGATTTTAATTTTGCAGGAAAGAACAGCATCTGCATACCCCAAAATTATCTCTGCGATAAAATCCATTAACACACTTCCTTGTGGTATGCCATTGGTTTGCGAATACTGCATACTTTGAATAGTGGTGTCAATGATATCCCCAATTTCATTTCTTTTTACTCCGGCTAAAAAGTCTCGCTTTACTTTTTGTTTACCGTGTAATGCCCAAGGAATGGTGTGTGTGTATATTGAGTTGTAACATTCAGTAATATCCGTATTCAAAAAACAATCATACTTTAAAGCGAGTTCTATTGATTGCTGCTCAATTTGGTACCACCAACTTTGTATTGTTTTAGCTTTATCAGATTCCTTTTCATTAGTTGATAACATTGGAATGCTGCAACAATTTATTTGTTTGTTTTTCTGCAATTTATGAAAGCGATTTTTGATATACTGCCAATTTTCTTCGTCTGTTATTTTGTTGACAAGATAAACATATATGGCAGGGTTAATTAGTTGTAATGACCTCCAAGCAAATTTTCCGTCTTTATTAGTTAGGAGTTTATAATTGACTTCATCACATTTTTTTGCCTTTTCCAAAGAAAGTCCTCCTTTTAGGCTACCATTTTGAGCTAATGCATCTAATAATGTCTGAAAATCAAAATATTCAGGTAATTGTATGCTACAGTAACTTTCTTTTTTTAAAAAGAATTTGCGTGCCTCTGTACTATTTAAGTCTAAAATTGTTTTCAATTTGCTTTAATGAGTTTAATAAATTGATTTAATGTTTTGCGAATGATAGTGTTTATTCCTTTTTTGTTTTTCAGTTTTTCAACAAGTTTTGGTGAATAATGGTAGTAGTTTTTGATAAACCACTTTCCAAATGCTGATTTGTCTAAAACTTTATCTCTAAATTGCCTTAAAATCATAACTTGTGGATGGTCGTAATCACCGTATGCCATTGTTGCAATATAACAACCACTGCTACTGCTTGATGAAGATGAACTCCGCCTTTGAACCGCTCTGTGTAAATTTGCAAGAGCATTCTTTTGGTCATTATATCTTTTACGCATTTCAAAATTCATTTCTAATTCTCCGATAGAATTCATTACGTTAATTTCGTGTTCATCAATATTTGGTGGTATTCCCAATGCTGAATTCCCACTATTATTCACGTATTCAATTAAACAAGCGAGAGTTATGGAAGCAACATCATTTGATAGTTTTTGATACAACTCATTATTGCTTCCAACTGATGTTTTAATATTATCGAGCTTCGGTTTACAAGTTTTTACAGTATCTCTTGCAAGGCGGAACAAATTAATATTATACTCATTGGTTTTAAAGGGAGAAGAATGCTCTAAAAGCATTTGAGTTCTCAATAATGAATCAAAATCATTATTGTGTGTGGAAATAACTTTATTGTGTGGCTGCTCATTTAATGGTAAATCTGAATAAGGGTCATCATAACCTTTAGGATATTTTCCTTTATTCTTTAAAGTTTCAGATGCAAGGTTCAATTTTTCTATTATAAACTCTACGTCATCACCTATTTTTTTATTTAATTCTCTGTTTGGCTTATCGTCAATCCATTCTTGCAGGTTTTCAGTATTTTCTTCAATTCTTTGTTTTGCAATATTACCTACTGCAAAGTTCTTTGCTTTAATAAATAATTTCATTGCAGGTTCGCCAGGGTCGTATGTTTTATGGTCTTTATAATCATTAAACAATTGAATACCGCACTGTAATATTTCTTCAGAGATTTTATCAGCGATTGAAGTGAATTTTAAATTAGATACTCCAAGTATCCCTTTTAATTGAATTAAAATAGGTCTGGCAGCATTATATAAATTTGTTCCTGCAACAATTACATCTTCCTTTTTCGTTTTTCTATGTGTCTTACATTCATTTAGTAAGCATTCCAATTGTTCGATGGGTTTTTGAACAAAACCTTTAAAAAAATCTTCTTTGGCAGAAAAATCTTCTTTAGTTAAAATGTCAAGTAGTAAGTTTGAAGAAATTCCTTCACTTTTTTCAATTTCGGATTGGACTTGATTAAGAAATAGAAGTTGTAATTCTTTTTTTGTTGCCTTAAATGTTTCGTCTGTTGCTAATGTTTTAAAGTCTTTAATAAAATCACTTTCAAGGAATTTTAATTTTAAAGAAATCCCTTGTTCCAAAAGTGCTTCTTTGGTATTTGTTCCTTCTAAAATGCCACTTAAGTATAGAGTTCCCAAATTGCTGTAAGCAGAAGCATTTCGTTGTGAGACCTCTCCATTTGAAGTTAGTTTTGTCCAAATATTTATTACTTGGTCTAAGTCGCCTTCTTTAATTGCGTCAAATGCTGGTTCGTCAGTAATTGGATTGCCTTTGTAAAACCAAAATAAAGCAGCATTCATTTTGTCACTGTCAAGGTTAAGTTTTGATGATGCCTCATTTACAGATTTTATTGTTCTATGTATTTGTCCTAAAGTCGGAAAACTAAAATCACCCTCTGGTTCTTGGTCTGCTTCCAAAAATCTTTGAAGTCTTGTTAATTGTCTCCTTTGCTCAGCGGCTGTCGCTCCTACAAGCAAACCAATTGTCCGATATGGATTGTTTTGAATAATGTGCATTTTTCTCTCAGTTTATAATTATCGAATTTATGGTTTTCGGTGCGTTGGCAAGAAATGGCTCTTTTGGTTTTGCGAAGGGTCGGCTTGTGTGTCGGGCAAAACCAAATGTGCCATTTGTGCGGTGGCATTTTCCTTATTATCTTTTTTGTTTTTATGCAGCAAAAATTCCTTTATCATTCTGTCGTCTGTTTTGTCTTTTACAATGAACGCTAACGTTCGCGTATATAACCAGTGCGTGATCGAAGAGCTAATTTATCTATTTA
>CAZRMG010000143.1:0-297 GCA_964601095.1 uncultured Melioribacteraceae bacterium
ATTTTGAAGGAACAGCAATGCCATCCCCGGATGACAATAACTGGCGAAATATTGCTCGATGGCGAAGATATTACAAAAGCCGATCCGGTTCTTATTCGAAAAAGATTGGGAATGGTTTTTCAAAAACCAAATCCGTTTCCTACAATGTCTATCTTTAATAATGTTGCCGCAGGATTAAGATTTAACGGTGTACGAAATAAAAAGCAACTTGTGCCGATTGTGGAAAACAGTTTAAAACGGGCTGCGCTATGGGATGAGGTTAAAGATAGTCTCGATAAATCCGGAATTGATATTTCC
>CAZRMG010000143.1:307-2741 GCA_964601095.1 uncultured Melioribacteraceae bacterium
CAGCAGCAGAGGTTGTGCATCGCACGGACATTGGCAGTTGATCCCGAAGTAATTTTAATGGATGAACCGGCGAGCGCGCTCGATCCTATTTCCACAACCAAAATTGAAGATTTAATTTTCGAGCTAAAGCAAAATTATACGATTGTAATTGTAACACACAATATGCAGCAAGCAGCGCGAGTCAGCGACTATACTGCGTTTTTTTACATGGGCAATTTGATTGAATTTTCCGATACAAAAAAAATGTTTACTTCACCTGACATTAAACAAACAGAAGATTATATTAGCGGAAGATTTGGATAAGGAGATGAACATGCAAGAACATTTTGCCGGCGAGAAGGAATCACTTCAAACGAACTTAATTAAAATGGCTTCGCTTGTTGATGAACAAGTTGAACGTGCAATTCAAGCTCTTGAAACAGGGAATATTGAACTTTGCAAAGGAATTAAAGCTAAGGACCTGGAGATAGACGCTTACGATAATCTTATTCAAACTCAATGCGAAAATATTTTAGCTTTATTCCAACCTGTGGCTACCGATTTGAGATTTATTATCTCGGCGCTTCAAGTTAACAGTCAACTTGAAAGATGCGGAGATATTGCCGTAAATATTTCCCGCCGTGTTAAAAAAACGGTTGAATATAAAAATCTTATTGAAGAATCCAATATAATTGAAATGGCGCAGAACGCCCGCAAAATGCTTAAAGACGCAATTGATTCTTTTATTCACAACAATACTGAAATTGCTAACTCAGTGCTTTTAGCAGATGAAACGGTTGATAAATTGAATAAAGAAGTATTCAAATTCCTTGTTGCTAAAATGCAAAACGATTCCACTATCATTGAGCCAAGTGCTCATTTGATTGTTATGACCCGCCAAATAGAAAGACTTGCAGACCATTCTACAAATATTGCGGAAAACGTGATTTTTTACATGGATGCAAAGATTGTTACGCATTTGAAGAAATTTCAGAAACATCAATTCAATAGTGATATTGAATAATTATACATTTTTTTGAGAATTAACCTTTGCTTCATTAATCGGCATTACTTATATTGAAATCAGTTCAAACTGATAATCTGATTAATGAGTATTCTCAAACCAAAAAGACTGAAACAGGGAGATGTAATCGGTATTATTTCCCCGGCTTCCTCGCCAGATGATCCAATCAAAATTGAAAACGGTGTTAGATATCTTGAAAAACTTGGTTATAGAACCGAGGTTGGCAAGAATGTTGGCAAATATAACGGTTATCTTGCCGGTACAGACGATGAACGCCTGGACGATCTTCACAACATGTTCAAAAATAAAAATGTGAATGCAATATTTTGCATGCGCGGCGGTTACGGTTCCGGCAGATTACTTGACAAAATTGATTACAGAATTATTTCAAGCAACCCAAAAATATTTGTCGGTTATAGCGATATCAACGCATTGCAAATGGCATTTTTTACAAAATGCGGATTGGTAACTTTCGCCGGACCAATGGTAGCCGTGGATTTTATTGATGAAGTAAGTCCTTATACCGAAGAAATATTTTGGAATATGATTTCATCGAACAAAAAAATAGGCAGAGTTGAAAATCCAAATAAAGAAAAATACTTCATATTAAATAAGGGTAGGGCTCAAGGAAGAATTCTTGGCGGTAATGTTAGTATTATAAATTCATTAATCAGTACGGAATACTTGCCGAAGTTAAAAGATTCAATTTTACTTTTGGAAGAAATTAACGAAGCCCCGTACAGAATTGATAGAATGCTAAATCAATTAAGAATTATGAAAGTATTTAAAAATATACGCGGGATAATTCTCGGTGACTTTGTTAAATGTGTTGAATACGATACCGAAAAGAGAACACTTTCTCTAAACGATGTTATAGTGGATTATTTTGAGGGTTTGAAAATACCCGTAATCTATAATTTCCGCCATGGGCATTTGAGCGAAAAAGTGACAATCCCATTTGGTCTTCGAACAGTATTGAATGCATCGCGCGGGTTTGTTGAAATAAATGAGAATGCTGTTACATAGTTTTTCACTTTCGGCAAAATTGTTTTTTTGTTTCTGAAATCTTCCATTTTTTCCCTCAAACATTAAATTGTTGTCAATTTTCTTATAACCTTTGCTATCCTAATTTACTTAGAATAAAGAATTGAGCTAATTTTTTATTCTCTTTTTTAAGAAAGTCCTTAGAAAATCACACATTTTAGCAATTTTTCATACAATGCAGATTGTGGAATATTTTTTGTTTAAGTGATGTATTCCGATATCTATAAATTAATGCCGGGGTGGAATTTATTGCTGAAATTCATATCTGTTTGGAATTGAGAAATCTAAAAATGTACGAGATTATGAATTAATATGAACTTGAAAGAGATATTAAATAAGAAAGAACTCTCGCACGAAGAAATTATTTTTCTATTATCTCTTAATCAT
>CAZRMG010000143.1:2751-7202 GCA_964601095.1 uncultured Melioribacteraceae bacterium
TAAATCCATAGATGATAAGTCTGAGTTTTATTCTGAGTTAGATAATGAAGAAGAGATTAAAGACTTATTTAAACGTGCCGATGAAATTCGTGCTCAATATTGCGGTGACGAAATCCATTTGCGCGGAATAATAGATTTTTCAAATCACTGCATACAAAATTGTATTTACTGCGGCTTGCGGGAGGATAATTTTAATTTAACGCGTTATAGAATGACGCCCGAAGAAATTATTGAAACTGCTAAACAAATTACTAACCACGGAATTTATACTATTGTTTTGCAGTCCGGGGAAGATCCTTATTTCGATACGGATTTAGTGGCTTATATTATTTATTCCATTAAACAAAAATCAAATGCGGCAATTACACTTAGTCTTGGCGAGAGGGGTTTTGATGAATACCGTACTTGGAAAATTGCAGGTGCCGACCGTTATTTATTAAAACATGAGACTGCTAATCCGAAGTTGTATTCCTCGTATCATATAAAACAAAAATTAAGCGACCGTATTTCGCATCTTAAATTTTTGAAGACAATCGGCTACAAAATAGGATCGGGGAATTTAATAGGATTGCCGATGCAGACTGTTGAAGACATTGCCGACGATATTCTTTTATGC
Organism: uncultured Melioribacteraceae bacterium; assembly: GCA_964601095.1. Taxonomy (GTDB): domain Bacteria; phylum Bacteroidota; class Ignavibacteria; order Ignavibacteriales; family Melioribacteraceae; genus JAEWUC01. Next base: position 3,368 of record CAZRMG010000143.1, read on the forward strand.
AAAGAACTTGATGTTGATATAGCTTCATTCAGTCCGTTTATTCCATCGTTGGATACGCCGTATAGAAATAAAAAATCTTCCGATTTAATGTTGGCATTAAAAACAATAGCTGTTGCACGGATTGTTTTAAAGAAGGTAAATCTTCCATCAACAACTGCACTTAGCATTTTAGAAAATAACGCACGGATAAAAGGTTTGACTGTCGGGGGCAATGTAATTATGCCTGATTTTACACCGAGTCCGTACCGTGAAAATTATAAAGTCTACTCAAATAGGGAAAGAGCATTAGGAAGCTCGGCCAATTATAAAACGAATTTAGAAAATCAAATTGCATTAATAGGGCGTACAATTTCTTCTTCACGCAGTGGTTCAGGAAAAACCGTTCCCGATCAAGAACAGCAAATTTCGATTTCAAATTAATCGCTTTTTTCACTTCATATTTTGATTGTATATTTCCGTTCGAAAAATTAAAGGATCAGGTAATGAAAAATTATTTCGCAATTTTTCTTTCATTAATTTTCATCTTTACAGCTTGCAGTTCGAATAAAGATAAAGAATTGTTCGAGTCGGCAAGTGAAATGTACAAAGCTAATAATTTTACTGCCGCCGTAACCGAATATGAAAAATTAATAAATGAATATCCTTCAAGTGAATACGCTGAAGACAGTTATTTTGCCTTGGCGGGAATATACCAGATGGGAAAGATCCCAAATCTATCGCATGCCGATGCTGCAAAAAAAGCTGTGGATTATTATCAAAAATTTTATGCACAGTTTCCAAAATCTGCAAATGCACCGAAAGCATTGTTTATGATCGGTTTTATGCGTGCAAACGATTTAAATGATTTCGATTCCGCAAGAATTTCATACAATGAGTTTTTGAAAAAATATCATGATCACGAACTTGCACCCTCTGTAAAAATGGAACTTGATAACCTTGGAAAAACACCAGAACAGATTATCGAACAAAGTAATACGGCATCAAAATAATGTCTGTGCAAACAAAAGACATTACAAAATATCTTGATCCGTCGGTAATCTCCAAATTAAAAACGCTTGAGTTGAAAGCCCGCTCTGTGGTAGAAGGATTTAAAGTCGGATTGCACCGCAGTCCGTTTCATGGATTTAGTGTTGAGTTTAGCGAACACCGCCCGTATATGCAGGGCGATCCGTTGAAAAATATTGATTGGAAAGTTTTCGCTAAAAGCGAAAAATTTGTTATTAAACAATTTGAAGAAGAGACTAATTTACTCTGCCATATTTTTGTCGATGCAAGTAAGTCCATGAATTTTAAACACACAGGAAAAATATCCAAACTGGAATATGCCGTAACACTCGCGGCAAGTTTTGCATATTTAATGATTGATCAGCAGGATGCTGCCGGGCTTGCAGTTTATTCCGATAAAATTCATAGCTATAATCCTCCCAAAGCGAATAAGGTGTATTTAAAAACTTTGCTTACGATTCTAAATAATGTAAAAGCAACAGGAGCCACGTCAACTTCCAAATGTCTTGATTCGATTGCCGAGAAAATTAAGAAGCGCGGACTAACAATTATTATCTCCGATTTTTTTGACGATCCAAATTCAATTCTTAGTGCGTTAAAACATCTGCATTACAAAAAAAACGAAGTAATAGTATTTCAAATCCTTGACCCCGCCGAAAGAGATTTTGGTTTTGACCGCGATTCTGTTTTTGTAGATATGGAAACCGGCGACGAATTAACAACACAGCCGCATCAAATCCAAAAAGCATATAAGCAGGCGATGAAGGATTATTTATCAAAAATCAAAAACGATTGTTTGAATTATGGAATCGAATACAATTTAATAGATACAGGTCAATCATTCGAAAAAGCCCTTTTAAGTTATTTTATGAAAAGACTCAGGATGAATTAATAATTCGTTAATACATAATTCAACAACATACCTTAAATTTTCGTAAATTTGTCCCCGCTTTTTATAACAATGGAGAAATAGTGAAGGATATTAGAAATATAGCAATCATTGCTCATGTCGATCATGGTAAAACTACTCTTGTGGATCAAATATTAAAGCAATGTTCTGTTTTCAGAAAAAACCAGGTTGTACGCGAAAGATTTTTAGATTCAAACGATCTCGAAAGAGAGCGCGGTATTACAATACTTGCAAAAAATATAAGCATACCTTATAAAGATTATAAGATTAATGTAATCGATACACCCGGGCACGCGGATTTCGGCGGGGAGGTAGAGCGTGTACTTAAAATGGCAGATGGAGTTTTGCTGCTTGTGGATTCGTTTGAAGGACCAATGCCTCAAACCCGTTTCGTTTTGGAAAAAGCTTTGGCATTGCATCTAAAACCCATTGTAGTTATTAATAAAATTGATAGACCCGATAATCGTCCCGAAGAAGTTCTTGACGAATGCTATGACCTTTTTATTGATCTTGGTGCAAATGAAAAACAATTAGATTTCGCTTATGTATTCGCAAGCGGGCGAGACGGTTGGGCAATAAAAAACTTAAACGACGAACGTAAAGATTTAACACCGCTTCTCGATACGATAATAAAGAAAATTCCTGCACCGGAATTCAACGAGGGTACATTGCAAATGCAAGTTACAACATTGGATTATAACGATTACGTTGGTCGAATAGGCATAGGCAGAGTCTTTCGCGGCAATCTAAAAAAGTCTGATAAATTATCTATAATAAAAAGAGACGGTACAATTCATCCCGTGCAATTACGCCAGGTTTTTGTTTTTGATGGACTGAATAGAATTGAAGTAGAAGAAGTTAATTACGGAGATATTTGCGCAATTGTTGGCGTTGAAGATATTGATATTGGCGATACAATTTCGGATGCTGAAAATCCCGAACCTCTTCCAATCATATCAATAGATGAACCTACTATAAGCATGACTTTTACAGTTAATAATTCTCCATTCTACGGTAAGGAAGGAAAGTATGTAACATCACGTCAATTGCGCGATAGATTGTTTAAGGAACTTCAGCAAAATGTTGCATTGAAAGTACAGGAAACAAACTCGCCGGATGCATATAAAGTTTCGGGAAGAGGCATTCTACATTTATCGATTTTGATTGAGAACATGCGCCGCGAAGGTTACGAAATGCAAATCCGCGAACCGAAAGTTATTTACAAAGAATTGAACGGGAAAAAAGCTGAACCAATTGAAGTGCTCGTGGTTGATGTTCCATCCGAACTGGTGGGAAAAGTTATTGAATTAGTCGGGCAGCGCCGCGGTGAAATGGTAAAAATGGAGAATAGAGGTTCACTTACAAAACTTGAATTTCATATTCCCACACGAGGGTTGATGGGATTGCGAACGAAAGTTTTAACAGCAACATCCGGCGAAGGAATAATGCATCACAGGTTTTATCAATATGAATATTTTAAAGGAGCAATCAACGGAAAAATAAACGGTGCTCTTATCTCGATGGATAGTGGTCCGGCCACAGCTTATTCAATAGATTCTCTTCAGGATAGAGGAAAGTTTTTTATTGATCCGGGTGAAGTTGTTTATAAAGGACAAGTTGTTGGCGAACACAACAAAGACATTGATATTGAAGTGAATGTTCAGCGCGGAAAAAAATTAACAAACATGCGCGCTTCTGGTTCGGATAAAGCTGTTAAAATTACCCCGGCAATTAAATTTACTTTGGAAGAAGCACTCGAATATATTTCCGAAGATGAAATGGTTGAGGTTACACCTAAATCAATCCGTCTTCGTAAACTTCATCTCGATCCTAACGATAGAAAAAGATATAACCTCAGCAAAGTGGAATAATAAATTTTAGAGGCGCTGTTTTAATGCGCCTCTACTAACTATTTTGCTT
>CAZRMG010000144.1:0-4688 GCA_964601095.1 uncultured Melioribacteraceae bacterium
TTTGATTTTAGCTGAAGCTGCTTTATCGAATGGAAGTATCGACGAAGCTAAAACAGCTATGATTAATGCTGTTAATCTTGTTGCTTCGCGTCAAACCAGAACAATCACGGATGGCGATAAAAGACGCAATCGCCCGAGCGAAAATAATTACTCTGTAAAAGCCGATGCCGGATCACCGGCTGTAGCAGGACTCATTTTCAAACGCGACGGCGCTACAGTTACAAATTATCCCGTATCCGGTACAAGCATAACCGAACAGCAAATTAACGCATTAAATACTGCGGATGAATTGTTCCATGCTTTGTTTCTAATGCGTCAGGAAATATTTTTTACCGAAGGTAGAAGAATGAGTGACTTGGGAATTCGACTTCCTGTTATGGGAAGACAAATTGATGCCAACCCAAATGTTAACCAGGGTGATTATGGCACGGTTGTATTTGTTCCTAATTATATTCCGCAAGGAAATGAAATAGACCAGTTTTCAATTGATGCCGATGTTGTAACAATTCTCCATGATATGAATAAGGTATTGATGCAAAATAAAGCGACAGCATCGCCGTTCTTTTAATTGAAATATGGAGTTAATAATTTATTAACAAAGTGAAGAACAACTATTTAATAAAATAGTCGTCTAAATATTTAGCCGAGGCAAGCTATAGGGGGGCTTAAAGGGGGCCTCAATCTTTCGATGCATATCTATAAATTTGCCTCTTTCTTACAAAAGCTCCGGAGTTGAGACCGGAGCTTTTTTTGTTTTGCATCATGCCAATTAATTTATTAAACCGTATTTTTACTTCAGTTTTTTCCACTCTATTTAAAAGGGCTAAATATGGATACAAGAAAACTCGGAATTAACGGGCCGGAGTTAACAATTCTTGGATTTGGTGCATGGGCTATCGGCGGGCCATGGCAATGGGGTTGGGGAAAGGTTGATGACAATCAATCGATAGATGCAATTCATTCTGCTATTAACAGCGGAATAAACTGGATCGATACTGCTGCTTCTTATGGTTTCGGACATTCCGAAGAAGTAGTGGCAAAAGCAATCAATGGTATCCGCGAAAAAATATTTATTGCCACAAAGTGCGGACTCGTAAATGACGGGGCAGGTAATGCCGTATTTAACAGTGATCCCAAAAGTATTCGCAAAGAAGTTGAAGATAGTCTTCGCAGATTAAATACAGATTATATTGATCTTTACCAAATACATTGGCCTGATCCCAAAACTGAAATAGAAAAATCATGGGAAATGATGGCACAGCTAAAAGCTGAGGGAAAAGTTAAATATATTGGTGTAAGTAATTATAAAGTTGAACACTTAGAAAGATGTATGAAGATTGAACATGTTCAGTCTTTACAGCCGCCGTATAGTATGTTGGTTCGAGATTATGAAAAAGAAGTTTTTCCTTATTGTAAACAAAATGGAATCGGAGTTGTAGTTTACAGTCCGATGCAGGCAGGTTTACTAACGGGGAAGTTTGATATTAATAAAGTTGCCGATGATGATTGGCGAAGAAAGAATAAATTGTTCCAAGAACCGTATTTAACTAAAGCATTAAAATTTGTTGATGCCTTAAAACCGATTGCCGAGAAATATAATCATACCGTAGGACACGTTGCACTTTCGTGGGTATTAAATAATGCGGCGATAACTTCTGCCATTGTTGGTGCAAGAAATGAAAACCAGGTGAAAGAAAACATAAATGCAGCAGATTTGATATTAGATACCGAGGACATTTCTTTTATTAATAAACTCTTAATAACAATGGGATTATAAAGAATTATTTTGCTATTGTATTATAGATATAAACCTAATTCATAATTCTAAAAAGTGAGGTAGCTATGAAAAAAGTAATAATGTTTATGATGATGTTATTTGTTGTTTCAACTATTTCGGCTCAAACGCAGAGCGGTGGTTTTTTCTTTGACAAATCAGCTCCCGGATATAATCTTGATAAAAATTCGGGAATGCGCTTTGTTGAAAAAGAAATCAACTTCCCGATCCCGTTTGAAACAAAACCAATTGTTTATGTTACAGTTTCAGTTCTCGATGCAATCAGCAATTCTCAAGTTCGATATTCGGTTGAACCCAAAGGTGTTTCCCGCGACGGTTTTGTTGTTAAAATAAGCACATGGGGCGATACTCAAATTAATGGTATTGGCGGAATGTGGTTTGCTCAAGCAGAAAAACTTGAAATCAAAAAAGAAGAAATTAAAGTCGGTGAAACCTTCCAGCTTAACAACGTTTTATTCGAATTCAATAAATGGGATTTATTACCGGAATCTTTCGAAGAATTAAATATCGTTGTGAAATTATTAACAGATAATCCCAAGGTTGAAATAGAAGTATCCGGCCATACAGATAATATCGGTTCGGAAAAATATAATTTGGAATTGTCCGATAAAAGAGCCGCATCGGTTAAAAATTATTTAGTATCAAAGGGTATTGATGCAAAAAGAATTTCTTCCAAAGGTTACGGCAAATCAAAACCGATTGCCGAAAATACAACTGAACTTGGAAGAGAACAAAACAGAAGAGTAGAGTTTACAATTACTAAAAATTAAGTTGATTGTTTATTTCATCTCAAACTATTTTTGCGATGAAATAAACACGGCGCGTTCGTCTAGTGGTCCAGGACGCCGCCCTCTCAAGGCGGAGATCACGGGTTCGACCCCCGTACGCGCTACATATTTATTGTTTGCAGAAGATCACGGGTTCTCCCGAAGGAATTCCTTTTGAAGACCCGTTACACGCTGCATTTTTTTTACATGATAATCAAAGGGAAATATTTCCCTTTTTTCAATCTGAATCATTTCAAAATTAACATGAGCCGGTTCGAAAAACATATATTCGTTTGTGAGAATAAAAGGGAAGAAGGGCATCCGCGGGGATGCTGTGTAGATAAAAGCTCTTCTGAAATAACCGGGCAATTCAAAAAAAGATTAAAAGAACTCGGTTTGAATTCTAAAGTTAGAGCTAATAAATCCGGTTGTTTGGATGCATGTGAGTATGGATCCGTTGTTGTAATTTACCCTGAACAAATTTGGTACGGAAACATCTCAAAAGAAAATGTTGAAGAAATTATTCAAGAGCATATAATTAACAATAAACCGGTTAAACATTTGCTGATTATTGACAAAAGATTTTTGAATGAGTCCTAATACAAAAGAAAAATCATTCACAAAAAAAATATTTGATATTCTAAGCAATGAATATCCGGCGGTAAAACCTGCATTGGAATATTCATCAGCTTTTGAACTTCTAATATCAACAATACTTTCCGCGCAGTGTACAGACGAAAGAGTAAACATTGTTACAAAAACACTTTTTAAAAAATATAGAAAACCGCAGGATTACATAAACGTTCCGCAAACTGAACTTGAGAAAGATATTTTTTCAACAGGGTTTTACAGACAAAAAGCAAAAAGCATTCAGAAATGCTGCAAGGAATTAATTGAAAAACACAACGGCAAAGTTCCGCGTGATTTTGATGAACTTGTAAAACTTAGCGGGGTAGGAAGAAAGACCGCATCGGTCGTTGCCGGAAATGCTTTCGGAATTCCTGCCATTGCGGTTGATACTCATGTTAAGCGGCTTTCTAATTTGCTTGGTTTTATAAAATCCGATGATCCTGAAAAAATTGAATTTAGATTAAAAGAACTTTTGCCGGAAAGTTATTGGATAAATTCTTCGCATTGGCTTGCGACACACGGAAGAAATGTATGTTTTGCGCGTAAACCTCAATGCGGAAAATGTGTGCTCGCTAAAATGTGCCCGTCGTTTTTACAGAGTGCTTAAAGAATCGGAGAAAAGAATGGATAAGGACATAATGAGGGATAGAAATTTTTGTCTTTCTATTTTGAATGAATATACAAAAAGCGATAGTTTATTAAAACATGCTTTTGCCGTAGAAACTTGTGTTCGTGCTTATGCGGAAAAATTTAACGAAGATATTGAATATTGGGGAAACGTTGCCCTGCTTCATGATTTTGATTACGAAAAGTTTCCTTCGGCAGAAGAACACCCGTTTAAAGGTTCTGAAATTCTAAAACAGAAAGGATTTGACCAAGAATTTAGAAATGCAATTCTTTCACATGCGGATTATTCGGGCGTTCCTAGAAATACACAAATAGCAAAAGTTTTATTTGCTTGCGATGAACTTGCCGGATTTATTACCGCCGTTGCATATGTGCGTCCCAGCAAATCGATTGATGAAGTGGAAGTTAAATCTGTCCGAAAGAAAATGAAAGACAAAGCTTTTGCCCGCGCCGTAAATCGCGAAGATATAATTAAAGGTGCTGAAGAATTGCAAATAGAACTCGACGAGCATATACAATTTTGTATAGATTCTATGAAAAAGAACAAGGAATTGCTGGGACTTTGATTTTATTACAATATATACGGATTCTCGCTTTAAAAAATTTTTAAAGTTGACATATTTAAATTGACTTGACAAGTATTTGTTAACTTACCTAACTTTGCCACCAGAAAATGGAGAAGTTATATAGAGAATTTGTATACTGCTTTTAATTAGAACTTAATTTTATTTTTCATTAACAAGTTTAAACAATTAAAGAAGCTCTAATGAAGACAAAATTCTCTATAATATTTCTCTTTTTTATTTTAAATATTTCTGCAGTAGCGCAGGATATTAAAATATTATCTTCCGATGAATCATCGATAGTTG
>CAZRMG010000144.1:4698-7190 GCA_964601095.1 uncultured Melioribacteraceae bacterium
AATTATCTTAGTTTCCACATACCCTACACCGGCATTTTAAATGTAGATAACAAAGGTGAAGCACAGATCCTTGTACGTGAAATTAATCTTGGTGTTCAGTCGGAAGTTGGAAATTCAATACAAATAATCTCTGAAAACTATTCAAGTATGAACGGGAAGTTGTTGCCGGTTCCTCAATTAAGAAAAGATTCTATCTCAAATAAAGATTATTATTTTGAATCGGAAGGTTATCAGAAAAGCAAGTATAGTGAAGCCATTGGATTTGGTGAGTATGGTTATGTAAGAAATTTGCCAGTTCAAGCGGTGCAAATTTTCCCTGTCCAATTTGACGCTTCATCAAAAACAATAAAACTTTTAAATAGAATAGTATTTAAAATTAATTACGCTTCCGTTAATTCTTCGGCTAAACAAAAAATCAACGACGATTTTTTTCAAGCTCTTGTAATCAATTGGCATGTTGCGCAAAATTGGGGAGTAAAGGATAGAAGTTTACGGAAATCAAATTCTGCTTCTTTTTCTTCGGGTAATTGGTATAGGTTTGAAACTCCAGATGAAGGCATCTATAAAATAGATAGAACTTTTTTGACAAATCTTGGAATTGATGTAGATAATATTGATCCTAAAACAATTAAAATTTTTGGATACGGCGGCTATTCATTGCCTGAAATATTATCTGAATCTAATAACAACGGATTTAGTGAGACCGCAATATTCATCTCTGGCGAAGTTGACGGTGAATTTGACAGCGGCGATTACATTCTATTTTATGGAAGACCAACCGAGTTTTGGGAATATGCATCAGCTGAAAGTTCTGTTGTAAGAGTTAAACAGCCATATGCTAAAAAGAATTATTATTGGCTTACATACGGCGGAAATGCCGGTAAAAGAATGAACGATAAAATTTCTCTTAATGTATCCGGTGCATTCCAACAGACAAGCACTATTGCTTTTAAAAGTTTTGATAAAGACAGTATTAATTTCGGGAAAAGCGGAAGAGATTATTTCTGCGATCCGTTAAACAATGTTACCAAAAGTCGCACTTACATGAATTCGTTAAACTCTATTATCCCAGGCTCCGAGATCAATTATAAATTCAGAGTTGCCAATGCGTCAAACGTCTCTATTAACTTCAGAATAGAAGAAAGCGGTACTCAAATTTATACTTCAGGTATTTCAAGATTGGGCGATTATTATTTCGGTACCGAAAAAAAGGGGACGGCAAAAATTGTAAACAACCTTTCGGATGAAAGAAGTGTACTTAAGTTTACTTTAACCACCGGTGCAATTGATGCCGAAATGTATATCGATTACTTTGAAATTTATTATCAAAAATATTTGAATGCCGACGGCGATAACCTGTTATTCTTTTCAAAAGATACAAACGCTGTGATTAGTTATACACTAAATAACTTTTCGAACAGTTCTATTCATGCTTTTGATGTTACGAATTTTGCGGATGTTAAAAAAATATCCAACGCATCTATTAGCGGCGGACAGTTTAGTTTTCAAGCAACTGAAAGTTTTAATGAAGTGAATAAATATTTTGCGGTTACGGAAGCGCAATTAAAAATACCGGCTAATGCCGCTAAAATTGAAGTTGTCGATTTACGAAGCAATATTTCCGGAAGCGAGATGATTGTAATAACTGCAAAGGATTTTAAAACACAAGCCGAAAAATATGCCGCGTATCGTTCTTCACAGTCGCCAAATAAACTCAGCACTTCTGTTTATTATGTTGATGATATTATGAATGAATTCAGCGGTGGATTGATGGATCCGACAGCAATTAGGGATTTCATAAAATATGCTTATGAGAATTGGCAAACAAAACCAATGTATGTTTTATTGTTAGGCGACGGTTCGTATGATTATCTAAATACAGTAAAAAATAATAATAACATTGTGCCAACTTATCAGGCTGGTAGTTCCCTATTAGGAGAATTTTATAACTATCCGTTCGACGATTATTATTCACGAATCTCCGGCAATGACTCAAGCGCGGATATTGCTGTCGGCAGAATTTGTGTAAGTACAGCCGATGAAGTTGAAGATGCGGTTAATAAAATAATTGCTTATGAAAATAATGAAGATAAAAGTGATTGGCGGAATAGAATTACTCTTATTGCAGATGACGGGCCTGCCGGTATTGGTCAAGATAATGGAAGTCTTCATACATTTCAATCTGAAACTTTATCCAATCAATTTTTACCTAATTATATTGATAGAGATAAAATTTATCTTGTTGCTTACCCCACTGCATATGTCGGTATTGGAAGAAGAAAGCCGGATGTTAATAAAGCTATAATAAATTCTATAAATAAGGGTACTTTAGTTGTCAACTATATTGGCCACGGTGCACCAAGATTTTGGGCAGATGAGTATGTGTTCGAAACAGCAGTAGCCATTCCGCAAATGACTAATAAAAATTATTTTCTTCTCACGGCTGCAACTTGCGATTTCGGAAGATATGATGATCCTTCAAGTGCAAGCGG
>CAZRMG010000145.1:0-7167 GCA_964601095.1 uncultured Melioribacteraceae bacterium
CTTTTGCTTTATCTAGAATTTGTTTTTGTTTTAGCGCCATACCTTTATAATAATACGCAGCACCCTTCATCTTGAAATTTTTCATATTAAGAGCTTGATCGCAAGTTGTAAGGGTTTTGTCGTAATCGCCGTTTTCATAATAGGTTGTAGCCAATAAAATATAAGCTGCATCAGTCTGGTTATAACCCAATGCATTGTTCAAATACTCAACAGCTTTAGCGTAATTGCCGTCTTTCTTTGTAACTTCTGCAAGTTTAACATATGCTAAAGCAATGTTAACTTTAGCTTGTTCCTTGGAAGATTTTGTTTTGGTAAGCTGTTCGAATTTTTTGAATGCTTCAACGGCATCTGCATATTTACCATTTTGGAAATATGCACTTCCTAAACCGTTGTAACCAATATCAAAATCTTTATTGTTATCAATTGCACTATGGAAAGCATTTTCAGCTTCTGCCATTTTGCCTTGCTTTTTGAGAGTAATTCCAAGTTGGTAATAGATTCGGTAGTCTTTAGAACTTTTTAAGGCTTCCTGATACTGTTTAACAGCATTGTCGTAATCGCCTGCTTTTAGATGTTTGTTTCCTTCATTATAAGCTTTCTTAGCTTCATTGGACATATCTTGAGCCGAAGCAAAAGTAGCAAATACCAAAAAAGCCAATAACGAAAAAAATCCAAAGTATTTTTTCATGCTGCTTCCTTATTTGTTGATTGAAAAGACCTGGTGCGGAAGAGGGGACTCGAACCCCTACGCCCTAACGGGCACTACCCCCTCAAAGTAGCGTGTATACCAATTTCACCACTTCCGCAAAATGTGGGTTGCAAAATATTAGTCGAACCGACAAAATGCAAGCAAAGAATGAAGTTTATTCGTACAAAAATCTATCCTCTTTTGCCCCGTGGGCGCCCGATTAGTAAATCCTTGATTTCCCGCATAAAACGATTATCGAATACAGCCAATTTTAATATCTGTTCAGGTGTGAGAATATCATTCAACGATCTGAAAAATTTTTCTTTATCAGTTACTATTTTTTGATTGATTGATAAAATTTCGCTTAAATGCTCTTTTGACTCTTTATCGCTGAGTTCGGCATCACCTCTAATTTTGTCTTCTATTTTTCGAATCGTCTCATCTCTTTTCTTAAATAATTCCCGTTCCTTTTCGCGGAATTCTTTCCTCCTTGCAAAGAAACGAATAGCTGTTTCTTCATCAAGATCAAGTATCTCTATAAGTTTTGACCTTTCCAATTGCTCAATCTTTTCCATCGACATACGCGGTTTACCACCTTCCATTCGTTCTTGCGAATAAATCTTTGGGATTGCTGCAAATAACACTATAATGATTATGATAAATATTTTTCTCATTGCTTCACCTATTGAAATTTAAAATCATTCAAGTTTTCATATAGATTATTTAATTCTTCATCCGAGTAATTTTCTAAAGAATAAAATGCTTCAGAATTTGAATACTCAAATATATTTAGATACGAATCGGGGATGTTGGTTATTGAGTTTTCCAATCCTACGGTAAATTCATCATTAACAGCTAAAGTTGAATAACCGGACTCCAGACTGATGTTGTTTAAATAATTATTTGAAACTTCTGCATCTTCAATATTCTCAACAACTATCTCGGCCAATTCTATGTAATAATTATCAAAACTCGGATTATTACTTGGATATAGTAGAACAGCCATAATTATAATTGTTAATGCGGGAGCCAGATAAAAAATGGTTTTACGCAATTTATTTTTTCGTGAATCTACCTTCTCTCGAAAACGTGGTAGTATATTGATGAAATAATTCTCGTCAACATTTATGTCTTGTTTCTTGAAATCGTTAAGCATTCTTTTTATGGAATTATACTGTTCATCCAATTCACGCGATGATTTTAGTTTTTCCTCGAATGAAGTTTGATCGGTTTCATTCATCATCCCTGACAAATACTTTAATATTTCCTCTTTATATTTTTTCATTTGTTAACTCCAATACTTTTTTCAAAGCATGAAAATAATTTGCTTTTAACCCGCCAACGCTTTTGCCTGTAATCTCCGATATTTCCTCATAAGATAATTCATCAAAATTCCTGAGTATAAAAACCTGTCTTTGTTTCGGCGGAATCTTTTCGAGCACCGAATTTACTTTATCCAATTTTTGCCTGTTGTTAATATCTTCTACAATATCATGTTTGGATGTAAGTTCCTTTTCATCCGTGTCTTCAAACGAAAACATTTTTTTTATTTTTCTTTTGCGAAGTTGATTCAAACTGCGCGTTGTTACAATTTTATAAATCCATGTATAAAGCGACGACTTAAAATTAAAAGCACTAAGCTTTTTATACATAACAATCAAAACTTCCTGGGTAACTTCATCGGCATCGAGATGGTCATTCAGCATTTGACGCGCATGCCAATAAATTCTCTTTTGATATTTTCTAACAAGAGAATTAAATGAACTCTCGTCCCCATTTATGAATTTATTAACTAATTCAAAACCATTATCTGTAGTCATCGGATTCCGTCAATCTATATAAATAGACATATTTTCTGCCGATATGGTTTAATTAAACATCTTTGTATCAAAAAAAAATAATCCCAACGTGCAACATTAAACCAATGCCGACAAACGTATGTCAAAATCGCAAAGGAAAACATCAAATCAAATGGAGGATTAAAATGAAAAAAGTAATTAGTTATTTCGCAATACTGGTTTTTGTTTTTTCCGGAATTCTTTCCGCACAACAACAAAAACAAATTGATAGGCCGAAAAGAGGATCGGCATTTAATCAATGGTTAAACTTAACTCCTGAACAGGAAAAACAATTCAAAGATATTAGATATGAACAACAAAAAAAAGCTATTGATCTCCGTTCACAAATTCAGAAGAACCGCTTGGAAATCAAGCACATGTTAAATAACAATAATGTTGACGAGAAAAAAATACTAAGTTTAACTGATGCAAACAGCACAATACAAGCTGAATTAAGAAATTCATCTGTTAAATCGTGGCTTTCAATTCATAAAATTTTAACACCCGAACAGCAGAAAATTTGGGCACAACATTTCAAAGGAATGCGCGGTGAAATGAGGAATGGTCTTAGAAATAGAATAAATAAAAGATTTGATAAAAGAGGACAAATGCGAATGGAACGATTTGAAGGAAGAGGTCCTATTGGAATGATGGAATTTGAAGATAATGAAGAATTGTTCGGTATGTTTGAACTTGAGGATATTGAACCGCCGATGGAATCCGAGATATAATTGCTTATTCATAAAAATCCCGCTTGAAAGCGGGATTTTTTATTTCATGTTTATTTTGGGTTTGTCGGACGAATATCAACTTCACTTATTAATGCATTTGCAGGCATATTAATAATTGAGGCAACGGTTTCTGCAACATCAGATGGATTTAGAATATTTTTTGGATTATCGGGTTCCAATGCCGTACCGCTCAACAGTTCTGTGTTAACCGAACCGGGACATATAAGTGCAACACGAATATTAAACTGTCTTACTTCCAGCATCAAAGATTTTGAGAAACCCATTAAAGCATGTTTCGACGCGCTGTAAGTTGTTCCGTTAACAAAAGAATTTTTACCGGCGAGAGAAGATATATTAATTATGTTCCCGCTTTTTCTTTCAACTATGTTTGGCAATACAGCTTTAGTGAAATTAAAAACACCGTACATGTTAGTGTTTATTTGAAGCTGGAATTCTTCGAGAGTTACATCTATAAATTTTTTGAAAACAGCAATGCCTGCATTGTTAATTAGATTATCAATTTTACCATATTTCAGTAAAACTTGGTTGACGGATTCATTAACAAAATAAGGGTCTGACACATCGCCGTTAAAATCTATTACATCAATTCCGTATTTTTTACAATCATTAACAGTTACATCAAGTTTGTTTTTATCTCTCGCAAATAACGCAAGGTTATGCCCTTCCTCCGCAAGTTTGACAGCTATTGCCTTTCCAATTCCCCGCGAAGCACCTGTTAAAATTGATATATATTTTTCATCCATCAAATATCACCCTGAATTGGTCTTAATGTAATATCTTCCACAACCAAATTGCTTTTAATCGAATATATATGATAGATTAGTTTAGCAATCTCGGAAGGCGACATCATCCTATATGAATGTTTTTCAAGTGCAGAATTAGGCCAAATTGGAGTTTGCGTTGCACCGGGAGATACGTTCACAATCCTTATGTTGCTGTTTCTAACTTCTTCACGCAAAGTATTTGAATAAGCCATCAAACCGCTTTTGGATGCCGAGTATGCGCTGCTTCCGGAAAGTATTTTTTTTGTTACAACCGAAAGCATATTAATAATGGTGCCTGATTTTCTTTGCATCATTCCCGGCAATACTGTTTTGATAGCATAAATAGAGCCGAGAAGGTTTGTATTAACTATTGTTTCAATTTCTTCAATTGAATTTTGCTCTGCCTTTTTGAAAGAAGTAGCACCGGCATTGTTAATCAAACATGCGATATTATATTTATCCGAAACAGAATTATAAAACTCAGATATTGCTTTTTTATCTGTGATATCAAAAGCATAAGTAATAATTTTATCCGAATGTTCTTCAGCATTTTTTTTTAATGATTCAAGCGAAATATTCCTTCTGGCTGTTGCAATAACAATTTCGCCGTTGCGAACAAATTCCAAGGCAAGTTCCTTACCTATTCCGGAGCTTGCACCCGTAATCCAAACAGCTTTGTCCAATTCACTCATATTACACTGTTTTTTGAAATTAATGTTAAGAATTCCGAACGCGTTCTTGCATCGGATTTAAATATCCCGTGCATTGCGCTAGTTGTTGTTGTAGAGTTTTGTTTTTCCACGCCGCGCATTGCCATACACATATGAAATGCCTCGGCAACAACTCCAACCCCGCGAGGATTTAAGTACTTTTCAATTGTGTCCGCTATTTCCTGTGTCATTCTTTCTTGTACTTGTAATCTTCTGGCAAACACCTCGACAATTCTCGGTATTTTACTTAATCCTACAATTTTCCCGTCGGGAATATAAGCCACATGAACCTTCCCGAAGAATGGCAGCATGTGATGTTCACACATACTGTAAAAATCAATATCTTTTACAATTACCATCTCATCGTATTTTTCTTCGAATATGGCGCCGTTTAATACGTCTTCAATTTTTTTGTTATAACCTTGCGTTAAAAACTGGTATGCCTTGGCAACCCTGTGCGGAGTTTTAACTAATCCTTCACGATTTAAATCCTCACCTATTTCATGTAAAATAGTTTCAACGCTTTTTTCCAAAACATCTAACTTCAACTTTCATTCTCCTTTATATTCAACATAATTATTTTCCGTTTCATAAATCTTAACCGAATACAATTTACCTGATGGTATTTTATCTTTTAATTCTCCCCAAATACCAACGGCAATGTTTTCCGCTGTAGGAATTTTGTTCTTAAGAAATTCCACATCAAGATTTAAATTTCTATGATCGACTTTAGCAATCACTTCTTCGAGTATAATTCTTTTTAGAATCTTAAGATCAATTACATAACCTGTCAATGGATTAACTTCTCCGGCCACAACAACTTCCAAAACATAATTATGCCCATGACCGTTTAGGTTATTGCACTTGCCGAAAATTTTTTCGTTTTCTTCTTCTGATAGTCCCGGGTTAAATAATCTGTGCGATGCGCTGAATACTTCCCGCCGCGTAACATACAACATTTTTATCTCTATTTTTCTTTAAGAATTTTTATTATCTCTTCAACATGACCGTCAACTTTTACTTTCGGGAAAATCTTTTTGATTTTTCCTTCCTCGTCGATAATAAAAGTTGTGCGTTCAACACCCATATATTTTTTACCGTACATGCTTTTCTCTTTCCACACGTCGTATTTCTCGTCGCTAAGCAATGTAAACGGTAAATCATATTTATCAGAAAATTTTTTATGGGATACAGCGGAGTCGGGACTAATACCGAGAACAACAGTTTTAATTTTTTGGAAATTCGGAAATTGATCGCGGAAATCGCATGCTTCTTTTGTGCAGCCGGATGTCATATCTTTCGGATAGAAATACAATACTACTTTCTTCCCTTTAAAATCATTCAATGATACTTTTTGCCCGTTTTCGTCGATTAATGAAAAACTCGGAGCTTTTTTACCTTCCGTTATCATAAATATCCTCTCATGTTTACAGCTAAACTAATATTTAAATTTTATAGTTCCTAAAATAGAAAAGGGACAAACAAAAAATGTCCGTCCCTTTAATATTTTCATAGAATAAAAAATTATGAAAGTTTTTTAAGCGCTTCCTGCACTGCAGAATAATTCGGCTCTTCTCCTGCATTTTCCAAAACTTCGGCATATTGTATTT
Source organism: uncultured Melioribacteraceae bacterium (assembly GCA_964601095.1). Lineage (GTDB taxonomy): Bacteria > Bacteroidota > Ignavibacteria > Ignavibacteriales > Melioribacteraceae > JAEWUC01. Next base: position 6,363 of record CAZRMG010000145.1, read on the forward strand.
TGCCGTTTTTATCAATTACAAAAGCAGATCTTTTAGAAACACCTTTTAAATCATATTTGCCGGGAAGCCACAAATCATATATAGATTCATATGCGGTTGAAACTTCTTTATTAAAATCGCTTAACATCGGGAAATTAAATTGATGTTTATCTGCCCATAATTTTTGCGCAAAAGGTAGATCAACACTAATTGCCAGAACCTGCGCATCAAGATTTTCATAATCTTTCATTCCGTCTCTCGTTGAGCAAAGTTCTTTTTCGCAAACCGATGTTCCAACAGCCGGAAAAAATAGTAGTACAACATTTTTTTTCCCTTTGTAATCTTCAAGATTGTATGCTTCGCCTGCAGCATTCTTTAATGTAAAATTTGGTGCGGCATCTCCAACTTTTAATGCCATAACTAACTCCTTTCTTTAATCGTTTAGTTTTCTTCCGATTTTTACCGTTACCTGGAATTCAACTTTGCCGTCCGATGTTACCCTGCCTCTTTGTTCGGTTACTTCAAACCACGCAACTTTTTGATCTTTATTTGCTTCGTTAACCGCGTTCTTTATTGCTTCGGTTGCGCTCTCGGTTGAAATTCCAACTCTTTCTATAATTTCGAAAGTCTTTGACATATAAACTCCTTTTTGTATTTGAAAAGTTCAATTCAATGTTTTATGAATCTTCATTAACAAAATAACTTTTTTATTTGTTAGTGAACAAGTATTTTCTGCCGGGATAATAAGATGCTTATATTTTTTTTGAATGCAGAATTTTACAACGCAATATTTTGTTATTTAACTATTAAAATGGAACACTGATTA
>CAZRMG010000146.1:0-7129 GCA_964601095.1 uncultured Melioribacteraceae bacterium
AACCTATTATTTATCAGTATCCTACCGGCACGGGTTCTAATCCGCAAAGACCTCCTGGAAATTTATTTGTATTGCAGGGTGGAAATTTGGAAATGACGAACATTGCAGTTGCAGGATTCTTTGAACCGCAAGTTGAAAATTTCCAAAACGTTCAGGGCGGTTTGATTAATACTACACAAGAAGGATCATCAATTATTCTTGATAACGTTTTATTGACAAACATTAACGGTCAGCATGTTAGAACCGGTAGTGCAACAAAAACATTAAAAATCACTAACTCAATCTTTGCAAATATGGGTGCGTTAAGTACATCCAACTTTGGAGCCGGTAAAGGCATCGATCTACGCGATGCATCATGCGATTCATTAATCATTGTGAATACTACTTTCATTAATTATCAAGATCGTGTTATAAGACATTACAATTTCGGTAATCCGTTGGCCGGTACCGGTAACATCAAATATTGTTTGATAGATCATAACTCATTTGTAAACGGTATGGGATTTCATGGTTTACTTTCTTTGGGTAATGTTGGTGAACAAGTTACAATCACAAATAACGTATTTATGGATGCTTTTGCTGCCGGTGACGATCCAACAGATGCAACAAGAGCTGCTGAATGGGCAAATACAGGCGAATATACTGATGCCGGTACAAATAGAATGATGTGGATTTTTACTGCTCCTAATGATACAACCGTATGGAAAGTCAGCAATAATTTTTACAGTATTTCGCAAGCTGGAAAACAATTTTTCCTTGAACACACAGCAGAACCAATTACAGAAGGATCACCGCTTTCTTATCATATAATGGAAAGACTTGGCGCAGCTGCAAATAAGGCCTTCACGAAAGTTAATCTTACGATGACAAAAACAACGCAATTAATGACAAATCTTATGCGTTGGTATGTAAGCCCGACAGGTGGAAATAAAACCAAAAACACACCTAATGCTACATTATGGAATTGGGCAACTGATGATATGGATCGCAGACCTTATAAATTTTTCTTGGATACACTTGATTGTTCTTATAATACTGATGTTGAAGCTTACTACGGCGCTGAAAACGGTTATCCGGCCGGTGATTTAAACTGGTTCCCGGAACTTAAAACAAAATGGGAACAAGGAATTATTATTGGCGTTGAAGAAGAAATAATACCAACTCAATATTCTCTTGAACAAAACTATCCGAATCCGTTTAATCCTTCAACAACAATTAAGTTCAGCGTTCCAAAAGCTGGAAACTATTCATTAAAAGTATTCAACGTTTTAGGCCAAGAAGTTGCAAAGATACTTAACGGTGAATTTAATGTAGGTACACACGAAGTTTCATTTAATGCATCTATGTTAGGTTCCGGTATTTATTTTTACAACCTTAAAGGAAATGATGTTAGCATTACTAAGAAAATGATGCTTATTAAGTAATTTATTTTATGTCAGGGATGGTCTTGAATAAAGACTATCCCTAAATATAAATTGATTTTGTTTACTAATAGGGGGAGAGTATTAATAAATTGTTTTTGAAATCGACATTAAATAACTAAATGCAGAATATTTCGATTAAAGCGCGTACACAAAAAAATTGAAAGAAAAACCCGTCACATTGAATGATATTGCGGCTAAGTTACAACTATCGGCTGTAACAATATCAAAAGCATTAAGAGATCATCCAGATATATCACCAGCAACAACCAAATTAATAAAAAGCGTTGCACAAGAGTTGGGATATCTTCCCAATATAATGGCGCGAAATTTATCATCAAGAAAATCAAATACAATAGGTGTTGTACTTCCCAAAATAGCTCATTCGTTTTTTGCAGCTATAATTGAAAGCATTTACGATTTAGCTGCAGAAAAAGGTTATGAAGTTATACTTACAATTTCCCAGGAAAATAACGAAAGAGAAAAAAAACATATCCAATCTCTGCTTGCCATGAAAGTTGACGGAATTATTATTTCCATTTCTGAAAAAACAAAAAACACCGAAATTTTTGAACTCATTAGGAGAAGAGGAGTTCCAATTGTGTTTATTGATAGAATCCCAGACATAGAAAACGTAAATAAAGTTTTTGTTGATGACCGAGGAGGAGCTTTTAAAGCAACAGAACATGCGATAAACATTGGCTATAAAAAAATTGGACAGTTTGCCGGTTATTCATCTGTAAACATTGGCCGCGAAAGATATCTCGGTTTTGAAGATGCTATGAAAAAGCATAACATCAAAATTAATCCGGAGTGGGTTATTGAAGGCGACTTCAGTGAAAAACACGGGTACTCTTCCTTTATGAAATTATATAAAGATAAAAATTTACCGGATATGATTTTTGCGGCAACATATCCAATTGCTTTTGGAATTTATACAGCAGCTGCAGAATTAGGCCTAAAAATATCAAAAGATGTTGACCTGATATGCTTCGGCAACGCGAGTGCTCATAAATTTTTATCGCCTCCTTTAAGCTGTGTCGACCAACCAACCAATTTAATTGGTAAAAATGCCGTAGATATTTTAATCGAAAATATTAACAAGGGTGAAGAATTTATTCCAAAAGAAATTGTAATTGATACCGAGCTGATTCTAAGAGGAACATGCGTAAAATGCTGCATTGGTAATTAACACGTCATTTTAAAACAAGTATTCAGCATTCAGAAAAATCTATTCAATGAAACAATCAAATTTTATTCTGTAAAATTGAACCTAAAATTAGCTATTTGTGAAACGATTATGTTCAATCAAAATCAAATAATTGTTATTCAGAAAAAAAAATAAAAAATGATTGATTTTCTTTAAGATTCGCGGCATTTTTAACTTACTAAAGTAAAGGATTAAGTCAAACAAATTTATTTACTTATAACACCAAAAAATTCTAGATGAAAGAAAAAGCTATCACTCTTAACGACATTGCAAAAAGATTAAATCTTTCTACTGTCACTGTTTCAAAAGCGTTACGAGATCACCCCGATATTTCAACTGCTACAACAAAATTAATAAAAACTATTGCTGAAGAAATGGGTTATATGCCGAATATTATGGCAAGAAATCTTTCTGCAAGAAGATCTAATACTATTGGCGTTGTGATTCCTAAAATAGCACATTTCTTTTTTGGTTCGATAATAGAACACATTTATGATTACGCTTTTGAGCATAATTATGAAATTATATTAACCGTCTCTCAAGAAAACGCTGAAAGAGAAAAAAGGCACATTCAAACATTGCTTGCAATGAAAGTTGATGGAATAATTATTTCAATAACTCAAGAAACTCGCGACTATTCAATTTTTGATCTGGTTAAAAGGAGAGGAGTGCCGTTAGTTTTTATTGATAGAATACCTGAAGGGGAAGGACGCAATACGGTTAGAGTTGATGATTATGGCGGAGCTTTCAAAGCAATTGAACATGCAATTAAACTTGGCTACAAAAAAATTGGGCATTTCGGCGGTTACTCCGATATTAATATCGGTAGAGAAAGAATGAAGGGTTTTCTTGATGCAATGAAAAAATATAATGTTGAGATTAATAATGATTGGGTTCTTGAAGGCGGCTTTGGAGAAAATTACGGATACGATTATTTTATGAAATTATATAATCAAAAGAATCTACCCGATCTTCTATTTACAGTTACATATCCTGTTGCGCTTGGTGTTTATATGGCAGCAAATGAAGTTGGATTAAAAATTCCGGATGATATCGATGTAATTTGTTTTGGTAATGCCAAAATTCAGAAATTTTTATCTCCTCCTCTTAGCTGTGTTGATCAGCCAACATCTTTAATTAGCAAAAATGCAATGGAAATTCTTTTCGAAAATGTTAATAATAAAGATTCATTCATTCCCAAACAGACGGTTATTGATACGGAATTAATTATAAGAGGAACTTGCATAAAGTATAATAGGGCTTAATTTTCGTAAACGAGTTTTGAATACTTAGATTTGAATAATTTCTATATTTAATATTTATCAAATGTAATTTTCAACACTGCTTCTTGAATTTCAATTTGTTTTTATCCAGTTTTTGATTTGACAGGGTATGTTATTTTATCTAAATTAGTAATCGTTAAAGTAAGCGGTGTGTTTTCGATAAAGTAAGTTTTTTACTAATTAATGATATTTGAAAACATATTTATTTATTCAAGATTTTCGTAATTAGTTTTTAACAACCATAATAAAAATAAACTACTTATATGAAGCTGACACTCTTAAGAATAACTTTACTATTCTTTACAATCCTTTTTTTAAGTGGTTGTTCAAAAGATAGTAAAATTACTAAAATCAAAATTGCCCATTCACTTGATCAATCTCATTCAGTTCACAAAGCAATGGAGTTTTTAGCGAAGAAGGCATTTGAAAAATCAAACGGTACAATTCAAATGGAAATTTATCCAAGTGCACAGCTTGGGACTGAAAGAGAATGTTTAGAACTGCTGCAAATTGGCAGTGTTGGAATGACAAAGGTTTCGGCTTCGGTTTTGGAAGGATTTGCCCCGGATTTTAAAGTGTTTTCTCTTCCATTTATTTTTAGAAATGATGAACACAAGTTCAAATTTTTCGAAAGCCAACTGGGGCACGAACTGCTCTTAAGTACACAAAAATTTTGGTTGAGAGGGCTGTGCTTTTATGATGCAGGGAGTAGAAGTTTTTACACAAAGGATAAACCAATTCTTAAACCGGATGATTTAAAAGGATTAAAAATTCGTACACAAGAAAGTCCCACATCTGTAAAATTGGTAAAAGCTCTCGGCGGCTCGGCAACACCAATTGCTTGGGGCGAATTATACACTGCGCTTCAACAGGGAGTTGTTGACGGTGCTGAGAATAATCCTCCGAGCTTTTATCTATCACGCCACTATGAAGTATGTAAACATTTTGCATTGGATGAGCATACAATGGTGCCGGATGTTTTAATAATTAGTACGGTTATCTGGAATGACTTAACAGATCAAGAGAAAAAATGGATACAAGAAGCAGCAGACGAATCTTATGAATATCAAAAAAAGGTTTGGAAAGAATCTACCGAAGAAGCTTTGAGAGAAGTAGAAAAAGCCGGTGTACAAATTTATTATCCTGACAAAGTTCTTTTTGAGAAAAAAGTAGAACCCTTATTAGAAGAATATAGAAGTGAACCTACAGTTTTTAATCTGATACAAAAAATTAGAGCGATAAAATGATAATGGCTAAAATTAAATCAATATTGGATTTTACACTTAAATGGATACTTGTAGTGATAATGGCCATAATGACGCTTAATGTATTGTGGCAGGTATTTTCAAGATTTGTTCTTAAAAATCCCAGTTCTTATACGGAAGAGTTGGCCAGGTATTCTTTGGTATGGCTCGGCGTTCTAGGCGCAAGCTATGTTGCCGGTCAAAAGCTGCATCTTGCAATTGATTTGTTGTTGATCAAGTTGAAAGGCAAAGCCAAATCATATCTCGAAATTTTTATTCAAACATGCATTTTTATTTTTGCTTTCGTAGTAATGCTTGTCGGCGGTTTTAGACTGGTTAATATAACGCTAACATTAAATCAAATATCGGCAGCTTTGCAAATTCCGCTAGGTTACGTTTATCTTGTGTTGCCTATTAGCGGTGCTATTATAATGTTTTATGCAATTTTTTTTATTGCCGATGAGCTAAAAAAAATTAAAGCCGGATGAATTAATTAAATCAATTTATCTTAAACTAAGAATAATACGTTATGGAATCATTTGAAATTATTGTGCTGGTATTAACTTTTGTTTTTCTTTTATCGATGGGCGTTCCTATTTCTTTCAGTATAGGTATTTCAAGTCTTGTTACGATGTTGATAAGCATAAAAACATTACCCTCTTTAACAACTGTTGCCCAGCGAATGGCAACAGGGATTGACAGCTTTGCTTTGTTGGCAATTCCATTTTTTATCCTTGCAGGTCAATTAATGAACAGTGGGGGTATAGCGCGGAGGTTAATCGATTTTGCGAAAATTCTAGTTGGCAAATTGCCCGGGGGTTTGGCTTTTGTAAATATAATGGCTGCTATGTTGTTTGGTGCAATGTCCGGTTCAGCTGCAGCTGCAGCTTCTGCAATCGGCGGCTTTATGGCCCCGGTTATGAAAAAAGAAGGTTATGATCCTGGATTTTCTGCCGCTGTTAATATTACATCTTCAACAACAGGATTAATTATTCCTCCAAGTAATATTCTTATTGTTTACTCGCTAGCGAGCGGAGGCGTTTCTATTGCCGCGTTGTTTGTTGCAGGCTATATACCAGGTATTTTACTTGGATTATCTCTAATGGTTGTGGCAGCATTCCATGCTAAAAAACATAATTATAAAGTTACTATCGATTTTAATTTTTCTGAAGCTGTAAGGAAATTTTTAGAAGCTCTGCCAAGTTTGCTGTTAATTATTATTGTTATTGGCGGAATTGTTGCCGGGTACTTTACAGCTACCGAGGCGTCGGCTATTGCTGTTTTATATGCCTTTATTTTATCTGTAATTATTTATCGGGAAATTAAATTAAAAGATCTGCCTGAAATTTTTTTAAGTAGTGTGGTTACAACAGCAATAGTAATGTTGCTTATTGGAACTTCGATGGCAATGTCATGGGTAATGGCTTATGAGAATATTCCTCAGAATGTTGCGCAAGGATTAATATCATTATCCAACAATCCGATTGTTATACTGATTATAATCAATCTTATACTTCTTTTTGTTGGAACTTTTATGGATATGACACCGGCAGTTTTAATCTTTACTCCTATTTTTCTACCGGTTGTTACTCAATTAGGAGTTGACCCAATCCATTTTGGAATTGTAATGGTGATGAATCTGAGTATCGGTCTGTGTACGCCTCCCGTTGGAAGTATTCTTTTTATAGGTTGCTCAGTTGCCGGGTTACCAATAACCAAGGTAATAAAACCTTTAATACCAATGTTTATTGCTATGTTTATTACTTTAATGATAATAACCTATTTACCGGATTTAACTTTAATAGTGCCGAGATTATTCGGTTATTAAAAATCAATTGACGATAAAAATTTTAAAAGATGAGCTTTAGTTTATTTATTACCTAGGTAATATTGATTGTTTAAATCATTGACAACAAGAAAGAAATTGTAAAAAGTTTTGCAATTGTCTGACAAGAATTATTCGGAAAATCA
>CAZRMG010000147.1:0-7123 GCA_964601095.1 uncultured Melioribacteraceae bacterium
ACCGTTGAGTATATCAAAAGCGCCTTGGGAAGCATTCGCCGGCTTAGCCGATAAAACGATTGAACTTACTGTAAATGATAATCCTTCTTTGGAAGGTTCCAAAAAAATTATCGTCAAAACAATAAATGATGAAACTCGCCTTCGTAATCTTGAATGGATCGAAGCAAACCGCAAACGTGTGGACGAAGCTACAAATGGAAAGATCGGTTATATTTATGTTCCAAGCACTGGAACTGACGGGCAAACAGAATTGGTTAGACAATTTGTTGCACAATTTGATAAGCAGGGTTTGATAATTGATGAGCGTTTTAATAACGGCGGTCAAATACCGGACAGATTTATTGAACTTCTCAATAGAAAACCTTTGGCATTTTGGGCTGTACGGGATGGAGTAAATTGGCAATGGCCCCCGGTTGCTAACTTCGGTTCTAAGGTAATGTTAATAAACGGATGGAGCGGTTCCGGCGGCGATGCTTTCCCCGATTATTTCCGCAAAGCAGGTTTAGGAAAATTAATAGGCACAAGAACCTGGGGCGGATTAATTGGAATTACCGGTGCTCCAAGTTTAATTGACGGCGGCAATGTTACTGTTCCAACATTTAGGATGTATGACCCGGACGGCAATTGGTTTAAAGAAGGTCATGGAGTTGAACCCGATATAGAAGTGATTGACGATCCTTCACAGCTGGCAAATGGAATTGATCCCCAGCTTGAAAAAGCTATAGATGAGGTTATGAAGGAATTGGGAAAAAATCCAAATATAATTCCTAAACAGCCTAATTATGAAAAGAGATAATATTTAAAACAAAAGAGCGGTCGTTAAACCGCTCTTTTGCTTTTCGGGAGTGATCATGTAGGAGGCCATGATTCATTTGTTGCTAATCAAAAATTAAATTCCAGAAGGAATTTTTCTTTTTCCACTTCTTATAATTTTTACCTTGCTCTTTCCAATATTTGATATACTTATTTTGTTCAATTAAACCGATTGGTCCTTCATAAATTCCACCAATATTATATCCGTCGTAAACCCTAATAGCAATTACAATTTCTCTTCCGGCTTTCATTAAATCATCAGGTATAAAATAACCTCTAAATTGCTGCCACTCGCCCATTTCATTAAACTCTTCGGGATAGGGATCGCCTTCCATACTTCCGGTTGAACCGACTAAATTTCCGTTAATATAAACTTCGTCGATGTCGTCAATCTTGCCTAATACTAAAACCATTTTATTATTGGAAATATAGTCCGGTACAACAAAACTTGTTCTGTACCATCCAAACCCGTCGTAACCGTTATAACCTTGCGATTCCCAAGATGCCGGGACAAATATTTTTTTCCACTTCTTATCATCAAAATTTTGGTCCTTCCATTTCATTTCGTCGCCGGTTTGGAATTTCCATTCCCCCGACAAATTAAAATCCAAACGCATTGCGCCTTCTTTTTCATAAAGTCCGAGATCCCCTTCAACAATTCCTCCGCCGAGCTGCGAATCATAAACACGGACTGCGATGACATTCTCTTTATCAAAATTCAAATACTTAATTGGAAGATAGTATTCTCTCCACGCAAAATATGCAGTTTGATAATCCGGCGGAAAGGTACCTGATGAGCCAATCAAATATCCGTTAACATAAACTTCATCGATATCATCTATTTTGCCGAGTCTAACCATAATACATTTATCTTTAATAGAAGATGAAACCGAAAAATGTTTTCTATACCATGCGTAACCGTTGTAACCGTGGAAACCTTCTTCTTCCCATGTACTTGGCGCTTTAATAACTTCCCATTTCTTATCGTCAAATTTCGGGTCGGCCCATTTCATGTCATCGCCTATTGAAAATTTCCATCCTCCGCGAAGATTAACCAATCGTTCCCAATTTTGGGGGAAAATTGAACCGCTAACAAACATCACCGTAAGGAGGATGATCGATATTCTTTTCATTGTGTCGTTCATAATATTCTCAATAATTTCCGTTGTTAATCTAATTGTTCTTTTAAAATGTTGTGCAACATAATTGCAAGTAATTGTAAAAAGTTGTCATCATTAATCGCCGTTATACGAAGCCACGGCATTTTTTTGATTCTTATACAAATTAACAATTTCATCACTCATGAATTTTACTTTTTCATTCCACTCTACCAATGCGGAGTTAGTGATTTCATCACTGCCGTCAGTTTCGCCGAGTTTGTAAAGAGCAAGAGTTATTAAAACATTTGTACGCGGATCATTCTCTTTTTCTAATTCGTCTTTGAGAACATCAACTGCTTCTTTAACATCATAGATTGCCGAATAATAAATACAATCTCTTTTAACTCCGTAATTCGGTGATTTAATTCCTTCAATGATATTATGCTTTGTATCGGCGCTTAATTTTTTGTTGCCCGTTGAAGAACCCGCTGCAAAAACTGATGTTGTTAAAAATAAAGCTGTTAATAAAGCAAGTCCTGCTTTTTTTACTGTTGTTACTTTTGACGCTTTCATTGTTCCCTCCGTTGTAAATAAGTTTGTGTTTTCTGATTATTTAGTCTCGGAGTACACCATATAAGTTGTCACGTGCGAGTAAAGGTTTGTAAAAAGATGTAAAGTAAAAACCGGATTATAATGTAAATGAAATCAAACCCGGTTTTAAATTTTGTGAAGAGAAATATCTATGAAAATGAAATCAATTTATAGCCGATGCCGTGAACAGTTAAAATATATTTCGGATTGTTGGGATCAATTTCAATTTTTTGACGAAGACGTACAATAAAATTATCAATAGTTCTGGTTGTTGTTGCTTCTTGCTGCCACACTTCTTTTAAAAGAAGATCGCGGCTTACATTTTGGTTTTTATGTTCCCATAAAAATTTTAGAAGCTCGAATTCTTTGTGCGACATTTGCACCTGCATTCCATCTTCGAATGCATTATAACTGTCGAAGTGAACTTCGAGTCTGCCGATTTTAATAGGCGTACCCGGCAAATCAAATTTTTCAGCTCTTCTTAAAATTGCTTTTATTCTAGCAAGCAGTTCGCGTAAGCTGAACGGTTTCGTTACATAATCATCTGCGCCGATTTCGAGTCCAACAATTTTATCAACTTCTTCACCTTTAGCGGTTAATAAAATTATGGGTGTTTTAATTCCCTTCTCGCGCGCTTTTTTACAAACATCAAAGCCATGAATTTTAGGCATCATAACGTCAAGTACTATAACGTCAAAAGAGTTGCTTAAGATTTTTTCCAGACCGGTTTCACCGTTATCCGCACTTTCAACTTCATAACCTTCAAATTCAAGATTATCTTTTAATCCCAAAACCATATTTGGTTCGTCGTCAACAATTAGTATTCTCGCCATTTATGCCTCTTTTTTTAATTATACGGGAAGACAAGTTTAAACCTGCTTCCAACGCCTAACTCGCTTGTTAATATTATTTCACCTTTATGAGCTTCAACAATATGACTTACAAGAGTTAATCCGAGTCCCGTTCCTTTGGTATTGTGAACATTGCCGGAAGTTATGCGATAAAACTTATCAAAAATTTTATTTTTATCCGAACTTGCAATTCCGATACCTTCATCCTCAACTTCAATAAAAAACTTAGTACCGTATTTGCCTGTTCGCAAAACAATTCTTTTGCCGTTGCCGCTGTATTTAACGGCATTATCCAAAAGATTAATCACGGCTTCCGACACAGCTTCCGGATCAACTACACCTTCTATCGTATCAACTTCTTTTATCAATTCGAAATCGAATCCTTTGTTTTGAATGTGGAATTTATAAGTAGCAAATATTTTTTCAACCATCGAAGTAATTTCAGTTGGAACAAAATTGTACTTCCATTTACCGGATTCAATTTTAGAAAAGCTGAGAATCTTATTCACGATTTTTGAAAGCCGTTCTGTTTCCTGCTGAATTATTTCATAATATTCGTTTCGTTTATCTTCACTTTTAACCCTGCCCATCGAAAGCGTTTCGGTAAACATATTAATAAGCGCCAATGGCGTTCTAAGTTCATGCGAAACATTAGAAACAAAATCCGATTTTATCTGTGCTAGTTCAACTTCATGTTTTATATTCTTATAACCGAACCAAGCAATCAAAAACATTAAACCGCCCATGCCGACTATAAGAAACAGGTTGGTGTCGGTTCTGTCTCTTACCAGATTTTCAATTGTTGTTCCTTTTAAATTAATCCCTAACGAATAATCCGGGAAAAGCCACAGTCGCTTGCTCTGTTGAAAAACTCCGACCGCCAATTCACTCGAGTATAAAACTTTGCCCGATACGGAATCTAAAACTGCAATTGAGAATTCTTCCCTCTCTACGCTTTGTATTTTGGGGGCAAGATTTTGTTTTACAAAATATGGGGCATTAATTACAATACCGCCGATTCTGTTATCGTCCAGGATAAATATGAAAATTTTATTTTCAGTTCCTTCTTCAACGCTAAGCGGTTCTATTTTCAAAAAATTGCTTGCTTTATATTTATATAATCTATCAACGAGAGTTTTATTTTGCCCAAGCTTTGAAGCAATTTGGTTATTGTTTGTTTCAATGATAATGGATTGCTTTTCATCTCTTCTAAAAACAATATTTTTACTTGCCAAACTATCTGAAACAAATACAGATTCAACTGCTTTATTATCGTTGAAAAGTTTCAGCATTGAACTCACAGCAATCGTTTCGGAAGGATCTCTGTTTTCTAAAATTGTTTCAAGCCCAACCGACCAGCTTCGAACTATATCTTCAGAATATTGATTAACTGAAAAAAGAATTGCCTCAAGCTGTTTTTTATAAATTTCTTCGATTACTTTTTCGTTTTCATTTAGAGATGCTACTTCTCTAAAAACAAAAAATGCAACCGGTAGCGCAATAATAAATACAAGTATTACGGCAATTCTTAAAATCGGCTTATTCATTCGTTGAACTATTTTGTCGTTTATGTATTAAAGATATCAAAAACTTTTGTAAATCCTTATTTGATTACTCAAGATACTCTATTTATAAAATAAGTTGTAGAGTCTGCCTATCTCGGTAGTAAGCTCGTGTAAATCTACAAATCTTGATTTACGGATATATTCCTTTCCTTCGAAATAAAATAAAATTGTCGGTACGGTAAACACATTTAGTTGCGCGGAAAGCTCTTTTGAATTCTCAACATTTACATAAACGAATTCCATGTTTGGAAATTCTGTTTTTAGAAGTTCGATCAATTTTGGTTTGAGCACTTTGCACACATTGCAATCTGGGGTGCTAAAGTAAATTACGGCACCTTTGTTCGAAGAGATGAAAATAGTGAATTGTTCTAAAGATGAGATATCAGTTTGCATTTATTATTGCCGGTACTTCCATAAGCGCGAGGCATTCGCCGGTTAACAAAACAGAATTGCCGAGGTCTAATTGAGGGTTCTCACCGCTCAATGAATCTGTTTCCGCTATCAATTTATAATCATAAATTTTACTAATCTTTGCCGCAAGGATATTGTAGTTGCTCTTTGTCTTGTTAAAATGTTCTGCAATCTCTTTTGAACATTTCAATTCAGTAAAACATTTTTTTCGGCTGTTGTTGTTAATCTTCGCTCTTATAATAAAATCATCGGCTTCTTTTCTTATTCCCAAAACAAGCGTATCGAGTATTACAACTTTACCAATCGACTGTTCTAAATTACTATTTAGAAGCAGAGCGCCGAATTTTTCTTCGAGCAGTTTTATTGCATGCCCGCGTTTTTCAATTTGCTGCTCATAAGATAGTTTTTCATTTTCTTTATAACATCCCGATAATGTTAGTATAGAAAACGCCACATATGATAAAAAGAAAAAGTTAATGGTTATTGTAGATAACTTTTTAAATGCCGTTTTTGATAATATAAAAATGTTAACCCCTCCCTTTTTTATCATACTCGTCTTTGGTCACAATTCGTTTGTCACAAAGCCGATATTCGTGAATATCAAAACATCTTTTTAACCCGTTAGCATACTTCTTTATGTCTGGGATTTTTAAATATCCGTCTGTAAATTCTCCCGTTTTTCTGTGTTTAAACTTATAATGAAGATATAACTCTTCGGCCATTCCTCGTTTGCCCTCGATTTTTGGATATGCAAAAATAGTCTTTCTGTTGCATATTTTTCAAATGATAATTTGGAGAGGAATAGATAGGAATGTCCGTTATGCTTGTTCAACAAACTCCAACGAACCTATTTTTTTTATCTTATTAAAATTCTTAAAAGACACTTTTACACGAATATTATTGCTGCTTTTTAGAAAAATAAAACTATCCCCAATATAATCAACGCGACCAACAATGCTGTTTTTTGTACTGCTTAACGGTGATGGGAAAAAATATTTTATAATATCGCCTAATTTAATTTCCATCTTACCCTCAATTTTGTTTGAAGGTAAACTAAATAAACAACATTAAGTTATGATTAAGCTGCGGTTAAGAAAACGTTATTTCTTAATTTCAGAGCGACCTATTGAATTATTATGCCGGTTCAATGATTTTAAATCTTATTCGTAAAACATTGTTTTCAAAACTTGAAGAAACAATTTTAAAACTTCCAATTTCCTTTGTAGAATTAATATGCGGACCGCTGCATAGGCATTTATCATAATCGCCGATTTTAATTACGCGTAAAGTTTCTCCAGCTTCTTCGGGCAGACGGGAAAGGTTGAATTCGTTAACCGCTTCATCCCGTGTAATAAATTCTTCACTTATTTTCATATCGGATTGGATTACAGAATTTATTTTTTCTTCAAGAGTTTTAAGTTCTTCTTCCGTAAGGTTTCTTTCAAAATGATAATCACACTTGGACTTTTTCTTTTCGATGTGCGCACTGAATGCACGCCCGCATCCAAACATTTTATCCATTGTTCCATTAAGAATATGTTCCGCGCTGTGCATTGGGGCATAATATGATTTTGGATTTTCGTTATAATTCATATTACACCTTGAATATAGATACTGGATTTTGGATTCTTGCTCATAAACTTGCTCTTCCTTTAATGATATATCATAAATTACGAATACGACAAAAACAATAATGTTAAAGTCATTTACCACGCATAAGCTTCCGGCGCTTGATTGCCCGGTCCCGGCCAAATTTCGTCCAGCTTTTGCAGAATATCGTCGCTCAATTTTA
>CAZRMG010000148.1:0-7123 GCA_964601095.1 uncultured Melioribacteraceae bacterium
GAAGACGGGTCTTTGCGCAATGAATACAAATCCACCGCTTGTAGATCGATTGCAATTCATCATACTGGCAATTCTGATTTTACTAATGCCGAAAGATTTATTAATGATTCTATAAAATACGATCCCCAGCAGCCTTTATCATTGCTTTCACATGCAAAAATAAATTTTAGAATTGGACGCATTAACGAGGCAATTTATTCTGTAAAAGAAGCGTTGAAATTTAATAGTGCTTATATATCCGGCAAAAAAGTCTCATCTCAAAATATACTTATTGAGCAAAGGGTGATTGTTTATAACGGACTGCAAATGTCGCTGCTTTGTGATGATATCAATAATATAAATTATTTCTTAGGGGAGTTGAAAAAGGAAGTTGGCGTTGAAGAATATAACTTTTACTATGAATTAATAAAAAAGAAAGCAATTCCGTCTATCAAAAGTGAAGCAATTAAATTTATAAATGATGAAAGTATAGAATTACTGTTCGCTTGCGTTAATAGGGTTAATGACAAAAGTAAAATGTTACAATTTATCGGCGGAGTTGAAAAATATTTTCATAAAAGTTCATTCTATTATAATAGATACGGGTTGTTGTTGTACGAAAACTCCGAGCTTGATAATGCAGAACTGATGTTAAAAAAGTCGCTGCAAATTAATCCGCAGGAATATTCAAGTGTGTTTTATCTAATATCTGTTTACATCAAGCAGAACCGTATTGACAAGATATTGAATACAATAAATGAGCACCGTCACAATTTTAATTCGAAACCCCAGCTTATGTCAAAATTATCGGAGCTTGAACAAAAATTAAAGAGTATTGTATAAATTATCCGCACAAAAAAACTAAACTTTTATAAACGCTGTACGATAATGAATTGAGAAATAAATCTCATAACAAAACCGAGCAAGGAAGCTCGATAAACAAAAACAAGGAGGTATACAATGTCATTTCAGATCAACACAAACGTAGACGCGTTGAACGCGTATAATGCATTAGCAAAAATTAATGCACAAGCAACAAAAGCATCTCTTCGTTTAGCTACACAGAAGAGAATCAACTCGGTTGGCGACGATACATCAGGCTACCGTGTTGGAAAAGAACTTGAGGCAAAAGTTGGTATAATGAAATCAGCTCAAGGTAACGTAGCATCAGCCAAAAATATGATGGCAACAGCTGAATCAGCTCTTTCTAATATTAACGACCTTTTAGTACAGGTTCAATCGAAAGTAGCTGACGCTAACGATCCTACCAAAAACTTAGCCGCTATTGCTGCTGACGTAGCTGCAATTGGTAACGAAATTGCTTCTATCTTCTCCGGTACCAAATTCAACGAAACAGCTCTCTTAAGCGGTAGTTCATTACCATCTGGCAGCAACTTCGCATTCCAAACAGGTGTAGGCGAAACAACAACAGTTAATTTCGGTACATTGAACGCTATCGATTTAAGTTCATTAACCGGTGCTACATCATCATCTGTTGCTTCTATTAGCGTGGCGACTACAGTGACATCAATTCAAGATGCTCTTGGTAAGATTGGTAACTTCCAACAGAGACTTGATGTAAAGGATAGTTACTTAACTTCAGCTATAACAAACGCAACAGCTTCCGTAAGTAGATTGTTTGATGCGGATATGGCGGCAGAGCAATTGAATGCAACAAAAGCTCAAATTGGTGGTCAGGTTGCAACGGCGATGCTTTCTCAATTAAACAGTGCACCGCAAAACATCCTATCCTTATTCAGATAATACCTAATTACCAATAATTTTCACTCCCCCGGCTTAGCCGGGGGAATTAATAAATGAGAGGAATGCAATGTATTACTCACCTACTATTAGAAATAACAATAATAATAGAATAAATAAATACGTTGAGAATGAAATTTTAGAAGCAAATCCTAAACAACTTTTAATAAAAGTTTATGACTTTGCAATATTGAACTGCCAAAGACACGATATGGTTAAAACGAATAACGCTATTCAAGAATTGATAAACGGGTTAAGCTTTGATACGGAAGAAACAAAAAATATTTCAGTTGGCTTATTGAAGCTTTATCAGTTTTGTCAAGATCAAATGCGCAAAAAAAATTACGATGTTGCTTATAAAATATTAGCCGAATTAAGAAATACCTGGTTGGAAGCATTTCAAAACGCAAACTAAGGTGGTAAATCGTGTCAACGATCTTAACTACAAGTTCTATTAATAATTTGATTTACAAGTATGAGTACACTCAAAGGAATACTTTAGTTGCTCCGCTAAATTCTCGTAAATCAAAATATGATTCTTTGAACACTGCTTTCAGCGATATTTCAACAAAACTTACGGCATTCAAATCTACTCTTTACGATTTCAAACAAACTGCCAATGATTCTGTATTTGCATACAAATCGGCATCATCTTCAAACTCAAGTTTTATATCGGCAACTGCGGCAAACACCTCGGCTGCCGGCTCTTATAATATTCATGTCAATCAACTTGCAACAACAGATCTTGCTGTTTCTCAAAGTTTAAGTTCCACAGAAAGTAATGTTATTACCGGAACACATAATTTCCAAATTGCCAGCGGTGACGGAAGTACCGGCGAATTTATTAGTAAAATAGCTGTCGAATTTGGAACAGCCGAAACAAATTTTTCTATGATGGAGAAAATCCGCGATGCAGTTAATTCCGATAAAGCAGATGTTTATTCTGTCGAAAAAACCGGTACAGATGTTTACGCCGGCGGCGCCAGCGAATTTGTTATAGATTTAAACGGAACCGAACATACTGTTGTTGTTAACGGCGGTGGAACTTATTCGGAATTATTAGATGAAATAGTTGCATACATTGATGAAAATATTGAAGGTGTTTATGCCGAAAAAATTGTTGATTCTCCCAATCCAGGCGATGTTAAATTAAAATTAACGGCTGAAGATTCTACCGACTATATAAGCATAACTCATTCATCGGGTTTTGATGTTGTATCCGATCTAAATATTTCTTTGAATAAAGAGAAAGCGGCATCTGCATTGGTAACTGCTTCTGTGTTTACGCCGATGTCGGGCAGCAGCCAATTGTCTTTCTCCTCAAAGTTAACAGGCGTCGACAATAGAATTAAAAGTATAACTGATACAGGCAGTTCTACTGCTTTAACAGAACTCGGTCTTAATCTTGCTTCTACAAGAACAGCATTTGATCAAAGCGGTAATGTTGCCGGTTTTGTGAATCCGGATATTACAACCGATGGTAATAAACTTAATTCGAAATTTACTTTTAACGGACTTACACTTCAGAATAATCTCAACACCTTTTCGGATTTGGTTAACGGTGTTACGATCAATCTTAAATCCGAAATGAAAGATACCGACCCTGAAGTTGCAATTACAGTCGATACAAATACATCAGGCATCAAAACAAAAATCGAAGATTTTGTTAAGAAGTTTAATGATATTTATACATACATTAAAGGGAAGACAAGCGTTACAAAGGACAGTAGAGGCGAACTTGTAGGACAGGCAAACGCTAATTCGCTTTTAGAAATTTTAAGAAGCGCAATTACTACCCCGGTTTCGGGAATTGCTTCGGATAAATTACAGTATCTTACTCAAATGGGTATTACATTTAACTCAACTACCGGCTTAACAATTTCCGACAGCAGTCTTCTCGAGAAAAAGATTAATGAAAACACAGACCAAGTTGAAAATCTTTTTAATTCCGAAAACGGAATTGCAAATACACTTTATACAAAAATAGAACCATATCTTGGGGTTGAAGGATATCTTGCAAAATCTCAAGAATCTTTTAATAAAAGTATTGAATACGTAAAGGATAGAATTACTGCAACCGAAGATAGAATCTCTAAAGAATCCGATTTATTAAGACAACGATACGAAGATTTACAAACGCAACTTGCAACATTGTTAAATGTTCAAACGCAGTTTTTTGGAAGTGCCAGTATATCACTATCGGATTTATATTCATAATGGAAGAAAATAATAAAATACAAAACCTTCTCGATACGGCACTCTATTATTTAGAAACTATCGATGATAGCAATTTTGATTATAAAATTCAAAAATTAAATCAAGTTGCGCAGGAAATTGCCAATGAAAAGAAAAAACTCTCTTTTGAAGGTTCAGGAGATGATTTTCTTTTGAATAATAATTTATTTAAAGATAAAGCTAAACTTTTGAAAGAAAGATTCGATAGTATCATTGAGAATAAGAAGAATGAACAGGCTACGGTGTCGATTAAGATGAAACATGCAGAAAATCAAAAGAAATTAGCAATTTATAATAGGTGAAACCGTGAAAATCGAATTAATTAAATCTAATATTTTTCCTCCAAAACCTACGGTTGCAAAAGAAACTGCAAAAGTCGGTGAGCAAACTACCAAAACAGCGGATAGTTTAGAAATTTCCACAAGAGGACAAGAATTGAATAAGATTTTCGATGGTGGAAAAAACCTCGATGTAATCCGCGAAAAAGTCAACCAAGGATTCTATAACTCCGACGAAGTGCTTAAAAAGGTTGTAGATTCTATCTTAAAAGAGATCTATCAAAAATAGATTGAATACTTCCGCATTATTATTAAAGAATATTTGAAATTTACACGCTAAGTGATTAAATATGCCTTACAATTTCTGCATTTATAGGCATATTTAGTTAATGTCCTTTAATATCATACAAAATAATAAGCTTCAAATTCTTGGTAAACTTACGGCAAGTCTATTCCATGAAGTTCGTAATCCTCTTTCTGCAGTTAAGTTAAATTTAGATTACATGAAAATGTTCAAGGAAGAACTGCCGAAAGAAGTTAACGAATCGTTGGATGATTGTTACGAAGCGCTAACAAGAATTCAAGTTATGATTGATCAGATGCTGGGTTTTACCAGGAAAAATCAGCTTGAATATGAAAAAAAACTTAATGTTAATAAAATTACGGAAGACGCTATTGCATTGGTTTCTTACCGATCAAAAAAGCAAAATGTAACAATTGAAAAACAATTTGATGAATGTATTCCCGAAATTTATTTCGACGATAATAAATTGTTACAAGTATTTCTTAACCTGATTACTAATGCTGTTGATTCGGTTGACGACAAAGGGAAAATAATTGTTCGCAGCTTTCAAAAAAAATCGGAAGATAAAGTTGATGTCTTTTGGGAAGTTGAAGATAACGGCATTGGTATAAGCGAAGAAAATAAATCGAAAATTTTTGAAGATTTTTTCACAAATAAAAAACATGGCACCGGGTTGGGGTTAAGTGTTTGTAAAATGATACTTGACGAGCACGGCGCAAACATTAGTTTTGAAAGTGAACAAGGAAAGGGCACAAAATTTATAATTCATTTCAAAAGCATGGATATGAGTTTGCATGAATAAAAATAGTATACTTATTGTCGACGATGACGATCTCGTTTGTCTTTCGCTTAAAAAAGCATTATCCAAACTTGGGTATGATGTTGAAACTTGCATGGATGCCGATGAAGCCAACAACTCAATTATCAAATTTGAGCCCGATATTGTTCTGCTTGATATTTACCTTACAAAACAAAACGGGATTGACCTTCTTAAAACATTTCAAAAAAAATTTCCCGAACTTCCCGTAATAATGATAACCGGTTATGCAGATGTAAACATTGCTGTTAAAGCCATCAAAGCAGGCGCTTATGATTTCTTATTAAAACCAATTGATCTTGAACAACTTCAACGCGTTATTAATAAAGTTTTAGAAAACTTATCTCTAAAATCCCAGGTTGATAAACTTTACGAAATTATAAACGAAGATAAACTCACCGAGGATTTTTTCGGTCCGAGTAAAAAAATACAAACAATATTACGGTCGGTTGAAAAACTTGCCAAAAGCAGTGATACAACAATTTTATTAGAAGGTGAAAGCGGAACCGGCAAAGAAGTTTTTGCAAAATATATTCATCAAAATAGCCCGCGTGCGGGAAATGCTTTTATTCAAATTAACTGTGCAACGATACCGAGAGAACTTGCCGAAAGCGAACTGTTCGGTCATGAAAAAGGCGCGTTCACAGGCGCCCAGCAAAAAACAAAACTCGGTAAATTCGAACTCGCCGATAACGGCACAATTCTGCTCGATGAAATCGGCGAATTGTCGTTGGACCTTCAAGTAAAACTTCTTCGAGTTTTGCAGGAAAGAAAATTTTATAGAGTCGGCGGTGAAAAAGAAATTTCCATTAACGTTCGCGTTCTTGCCGCAACAAATAAAAACCTTGAAGAAGAAGTTAAAGAAGGCAGATTTAGAGAAGATTTATATTACCGGCTTAATGTTGCAAAAACGACAATACCTTCTTTACGCGATAGGAAAGACGACATTCCTTATCTCGCGTATTCTTTTTTAAAAGAATTTGCAATTAAATTTAATAAAACAATAAAACGTATTGACCCGGATGCAATGAATGTATTGAAAGACTATTCTTGGAAGGGAAATGTACGCGAATTGCGCAATGTAATTGAACGCGCTGCTTTGTTGATGGAAACAGAAGAATTAAAAGAACAGCATCTGGATTTTCTAATTGAATCCAGGGATAATAAAGAAAAACAATCCGATGAATTCGTACTAAGAATTCCTTCCAAAGGCATTAAAATTGACTTGGTTTTAAAAAAGCTTATACTTGAAACACTTAATATTACTAGCGGAAACCAGGTTAAAGCAGCAAAAGTATTGGGACTGTCACGTTCCAAATTAAGATATCGTATGGAACAGCTCGGTATAGAAGTAAAGAAGAGTATATCTTAATTATTTTTATACTTAACAATTTCTTAACAAAAAAAGCCTCATTTTAGAACATTTTTAGCCTTTCACAAACTAAACATTTATTCCGTCATCTCGATAATCTACATAGAGGGTAATAATTTATTCACTAAGTATTGGGGTGCCCAGTGCAACGAAAAATTTTTTATAAAATATTTTTTCTAATTATACTTATCGCAAATATTAACGTTGAATCCAAAAACAGTATTTATCCGCAAGAAGAAAACTATGTAGCGGTTGCAGAAGTGATGCCTGAAATAATAGGCGGGTTGCAAGAATTGCATAAGAAAATAAGTTATCCGGATTTTGCAAAACGTGCAGGAATGGAAGGAAAAGTATTCGTTCTGGCATTTATAAACGAA
>CAZRMG010000149.1:0-7118 GCA_964601095.1 uncultured Melioribacteraceae bacterium
AGATTTACTTTTTCAAAATGGTTTTTATAGTTGAGCAATGTCTGCACCGTGGAATATCAATAATTATTTCTTGTCGGAGTTTTCCGGTTTATCGATTGTTTTAATATCGTCTTCAACTTCGCGCATGGCTTTTTTGAATTCGCGCATACCCTTGCCGATACCTTGTGCAAGTTCAGGAATTTTTTTAGCACCGAATAAAATTAAAATTGCGAGCACGATAAGTATTATTTCTCCGGCTCCTAAATTTCCAAACATTTTAACCTCTATTTAAAATTACTTTTGATCAGTCTTTCTAACAATTAATTCAACAAACTTTCAGCAATGGAATTAAAAATTTCAACTCCGTCGGTTTTACTTAATACGGGATCGCATGCTCTTTCGGGGTGCGGCATCATTCCCAAAACATTTCCTTTTTTATTGATTATACCCGCGATATTGTTGAGCGATCCGTTTGGATTAAATTCATCTTTAACTTCACCGGAAGATGAGGAATACCTAAAAACAACCTGGTTGTTTTTCTCCAAATCTTTCAAAGTTTCTTCGTCGGTAAAATAATTACCGTCACCGTGGGCAACAGGAATTTTAATTACGTCTTTAGTTAGTTTTTTTGTGAACGATGTATTCTTATTCTCTACCGACAAATAAATATCTTTGCATACAAATTTTAACGATTCATTTTGAATCATAACGCCGGGCAGCAAACCGATTTCCAACAGGATTTGAAAACCGTTGCAAATTCCAATTACAGTTCCGCCTTTTTCTGCGAAGTTATAAACTTCTTCCATGATAGGCGAGAAGCGGGCGATTGCACCTGTGCGTAAATAATCTCCGTAGGAAAATCCGCCGGGCAGAACAATCACATCGGAGTTTTTAAGATTTTTATCTTTATGCCATAAAAATTCTGCATTGTAACCGATAATTTTTTTTACGGCAAAGTAAGCGTCGTGATCGCAATTGGAACCTGGGAAAACAACTACTCCAAATTTTGGTTTCATTTTACTTCTTCCAATTGATATTCAAAATCTTCCATTATCGGGTTAGATAATAATTTTTCGCTGTATTCCCGTATTTCTTTTTCGGCAACGCTTTTATCTTTTGTATCCACAAAAAACTCAATGTATTTGCCGATGCGGGTATTTTTTACATTGTTATAACCCAATAACTTGGCGCCTTGTTCAACCGCTTTGCCTTGCGGATCCAGAATTTTAGGTCTGCGTTTTACAATTACTGTTACTTTAAACACTTTATTTCTCCGGTATTAATTTCTTTATCAAGAAAAAATTAAGTTATAAACTTGTCGAAGTACTCCGAATAAAATTATCAATAAAAATATATAAAAAAGAATTTGTCCGTTTGTAATTATTGTAAGAACCAATGCAATTGAAAGAACAATAAAAAACAAAATTTTTAATTTGAGTTTTTTGTCTTTGAATTTTGGTAATGCGTTGTAACGTATATTACTAACCATTAAGAATGAAAGAAGAACAACTAAAGGTAAAACTATATAATTATATGGTTCCTGCATGCCGTTTTCGGTATGGAAAGAAAATATCAAAAGGGAAATTGTAATTGCCTGCAACGGAATCGGCAGCCCGGTAAAATCACCCTTGGTATTCAAATCGCTAACATTGATGTTGAAACGCGCAAGACGCATAGCTCCGAAAATGAGAAGCAAAGAACTAGCGGCAACTCCCCAAAATCCGAATTGATAAGCATGGGCTTGATAAACAAGGAATGAGGGTGCAGCGCCGAAACTAACAACATCCGAAAGTGAATCAAGTTCAACGCCGAAACGGCTTGATGTTTTAAGCAGCCGTGCAACTATTCCGTCAAGAGTATCAAATATCGCGGCGACAATTATAAAAACAGCCGCCATTCTAAAATTACCCTGCGATGCGTAAATTATTGAAACAAATCCGCTGAATACATTTAGCGAAGTAACCGCATTTGCAAAAGAGGATTTTGAAAATGGATTTTTATTCATCTATTTTCTCGAAAAGTATTGTTTCGCCTGCTGTAACTTTATCGCCTATTTTAACTTTTGCTTTCCATCCTTTAGGAACAACTACATCCGATCGGCTGCCAAACTTAATCATACCGAATCTATTACCGGCTTGCACAGTATCGCCTTTCTGTAAATTGTATACAATTCTTCGTGCAATAAACCCGGCAACTTGTGTAAATAAAACTTTACCATATTTGCTCGTAATTCCAATTTCACTTCTTTCATTTCTCAAATCGGCTTTTTCGTGAAATGCTACAAGGTAATCACCTTTTACATAATTAAGATAATCTACTGTTCCATCAATTGGGATTCTATTAACATGAACATTTAATGGAGACATGAAAATCGAAAGCTGCGTTGCTTCTTCATTGATAAATCTTTTTTCGAATCCATGTTTCAAAATTACAACTTCACCGTCGGCAGGAGAGAATATCACGTTTTTAATCGGCGGTGTTGTTCTATCCGGGTCTCGAAAGAAATTCAAATTGAAAAGTAAAAATGCTATTCCGATAAATAGAACCGGGTATTTTATCCAACCATTTTGGATAAAAAATGATGCAATAATTAATAGAATTGAAAACCCGGCGGCTATTAAAAACGTATTTAAACCGTACTTTGTTATCATTAATCCTAAAAAATTCGTTTGAAGAATGTGCAAATGTAATATTTTCTCACTTTAATTTCTTGTGAATATTTATTTTGGTAAATTTGCGCGCAATAGAAAAACTTATGGAGGAAAAATGAATTTCAACATGCAAGGGATGATGAAACAAATACAAAAAATGCAAGCTGATATGGCAAAAGTCCAAGCCGAGCTGGAAAATAAAACAGTTAACGAAGAAAGTGGCGGCGGGATGGTTAAAGTTACTGCCAACGGTAAAAAAGAAATTGTTTCAATTACAATAGATGAAGAAATAATTAAAGGCGGCGATAAAGAAATGGTGGAGGATCTGGTTGTTGCCGCTGTTAATAAAGCTTTAACTGCCGCGGGTAAAATGGCCGAAGACGAATTAGCAAGTGTAACTAAGGGAATGCTGCCTCCGGGTATGAACATTCCGGGATTTTAGTTTTGTTAATCGCAGAACCGCTACAAAAAGCAATAGACGAATTGAGCAAACTTCCTGCTATCGGTAAAAAAACCGCACAGCGTTTGGCTATTCATATTTTAAAGAGCGACGAAGAAACCGTTCACTCTCTCGTCAATGCATTGATGGAGTTAAAGAGTAAAATCAGATTTTGCAGTGAATGTTTTAATATCGCTGTGGATGAATTGTGCGATGTTTGTAAAAATCCAAAACGCGACCGCTCTCAAGTTTGTGTTGTTGAAGAAGCGAGTGATGTTATTGCTATTGAAAAAACAAATGAGTTTAACGGGCTGTATCATGTTCTCGGCGGTGTATTAAATCCGCTTTCGGGTGTAACGGCAGAATCTCTTCACTTTAAAGAATTATTGGAAAGATTAAAAGGCGGTGAGATAAAAGAGATTATTCTTGCGCTTAACCCCGATGCCGAAGGCGACGCAACTTCATTATATATTTCAAAATTGTTGAAAGAATACCCTGTAAAAATTTCGCGCATCGCCCGCGGTTTGCCAATCGGCGGTGACCTTGAATTTGCCGATGCCGCAACTATCGGTCGCGCTTTTATCGGGCGAATTTCTTTGTGCTTTCGGAACAAATTATTATGGAAAAAAACTGGTTTAAAGATTGGTTTGCTTCCGAAGACTATCTTAAAGTTTACAATCACCGCGATTCAAAAGATGCGCAGAATTTATCCGACCTCATCATTAAAAATATTAATCCAAAACCAAATGATTTAATTCTCGATTCGGCGTGCGGCGCTGGACGGCACGGAATTTACCTCGCATCAAAAAATATTAATGTAATCGGTTTCGACCTTAGCATGGCTTTGCTTTTGAAAGCTAAAGAAGAAGCAAAAATCAATTGCGCTAAAATCCAGCTTATACAGGCAGATATACGAGAAATATTTTTCCGAAGAAAATTTTTTGCCGTGTTGAATTTGTTCACAAGTTTTGGCTACTTTAATACAGACGAAGAAAATTTTAGATTCGTTAAACACTCGTTTGAGTTTTTGAAAGATAACGGTTTTTATGTCATCGATTATTTTAATAAAAATTATCTTTTAGAAAACCTGGTTCCGGAATCGAATAGAATAATTGATGATCTTTCAATAAACGAAAAACGTATTTTCCAAAACGATAGGATAGTTAAAAAAATAATACTCGACAGAAACGGGCAAAAGAATGAATTTGTGGAATCTGTCCGGCTTTACAGTTATGAAGATATAATAAAAGGTTTTTCGGAAATTGGTTTTAAAGTTCATAAAATCTACGGGAATTATGATGGCGCCAATTATGATAAAGATAAATCACCACGTCTGATAATCATTTTTAATAAATGAAGAAATATCATTTCATATTGATTTTATTGACATTCTTGGTTGTTTCGTGCGATTTGTTATCTACGCGGACACCAGAAGAACCGGAAGGTTCTGCTTCAAATTTTATACCTGCATCAGACGGCGAAACTTTATTTAAAAATTTGCAATCATCAATACAAGATGGGATAGTAGAAAACTACATGGCTTGTTTCGTTGATACTTCCTACCTAAAAAAGAAATTTGTTTTTACACCGGCTTCCGGTTCGGTAATAAAATACCAAAACCTAAATTATTGGGACATCAATTCTGAAAAAAATTATTTTATTAGTTTACAATCCAAGCTCCAACAGGGTAGTAAAATAAGTTTTAGTTATTCAATTAAAGAAATAGTACCCCTATCCGACAGTGCGGAATATGTTATTGATTATAACATTTCAATAAATTCATCTGCGTTACCCGGTTCGTTTTCGGGTTCATCACGTTTTAAAATTTTTGAAGACGATAGAAAGCAATGGGTTGTTGTTGAATGGCAGGATATTAAGAAAGATGAGTTTGAAAGCTGGAGCGATTTGAAAGGGAGGACATATTAAGAAATATTTTCTTCTCGTTTTTTTTGCCGCGGTTGTTTCCGGTTGTGTAAATCCTTTCGCTCCGGGTATTGATGAAAAACTCGGCACCGAAGAAGGATTAATAAGTGATCAAAAAAGTGTTGAAGGCGTTTTCCAAAATTTCAAATACGCTTATACTTTTAAGGATACTTTAATTTATAGCCAGCTTTTGGATAAGGATTTTACTTTTAGTTACTTTGATTACGAAAAAAATCAAGTTAAATCTTGGGGACGAGATGAAGATATGAGAACTACTGACGGATTATTTCAAAACGCCCAGAGACTTGATCTTATTTGGAATAAAATTGTATCTGCTGCGGGTGATTCTACAATAATTATTCGTAGTTTTAATTTAACTATTACTTTTAATCCTACAGATATTATTTTTGTGGACGGAAGAGTAAATCTTGAATTGAAAAAAGATTCCGACGAGCGATGGAAAATTTTGCGCTGGTACGATGAATCCAACTACTAAAAACTATGATAAGATTTTATTTTTCGGAAGCATTCAGAATTTTTAAACGTTCGCCTTTTGCCGCGTTGATTGTAATTTCTATAACAACGATAGCAATTTTACTTACTAGTCTTTCATTTTATCTCGTTTTTGTATCGTATGAACTATCTAATCGTCTTAAAAAAAGCATCGAGTTAGTCGCGTATCTCGAAGAGCCGATTGATTCTATAAAACTTGTTGATGCGAAAAGCAAAATTCTAGAATTGGATTTTATTTCTTCCGTTAAACATGTGACCAAAGAAGACGCACTTAAAGAATTTGTTAAGGATACCGGTGAAGATATAACTACTATGCTTGATGTTAATCCGTTGCCGCAGTCATTTGTGATAAGACTAAAACCGGAATATTTGACAAAAGAAAATATTGAGCCCGAAGTTCAATCAATAAAAGCAATTCAAGGTATTTCGGATGTTGACTATGAAAATGAATTCGTTGTGAGATTACTTCGTTATTTAAAATCGGGGCAGCTTGTTGTCTATGCAGTATCGATAATCTTAATAATGTTGTCGATATATTTAGTTTATGTTTACGGCAAGCTTCAATTTTCCTCAAACGAAAATTTATACCGTACTATGAAACTTGTGGGTGCTAAACTCCGCACGCTAAAATTACCGATACTCATCTACGGAATTCTAATTGGATTATTATCTGGCTTAATTGCACTCGGTATTAATTTACTGGTTCTATTTGTGTTAAAATCGTTGCTGCGAAATTTGAACTTCCCGTTTATTCTAAACGGAATTTATATAATATCCCTCGGTATGGGGATAGTGCTTGGCTTTATAGGTAGTCATTTATCGGCAAAAAAGATAACATTATTTATTGGTGAATAGATTTTTCAAATAGGTGAAAGATGTTAAATAAAACTGCAGTTGTAACAGGCGGTGCCGGGTTTCTCGGCTCACATTTATGCGATAAATTATTAGCTGAAGGGATGAAGGTAATTTGCCTCGATAATTTGTTGACAGGAAGAATTCAAAATATTGAGCATCTTTTTGGAAACGAAAATTTTCAATTCATAAAACTCGATGTCACAAATTTTATTCATGTTCCTTCAAACGTTGATTATGTTTTGCATTTTGCTTCGCCCGCAAGTCCAATTGACTATTTAAACTTTCCAATACAAACACTAAAAGTTGGTTCGCTCGGCACGCATAAGGCATTGGGACTTGCTAAAGAAAAGAAAGCAACATTTTTATTAGCTTCAACTTCAGAAGTGTACGGTGATCCGTTAATCCATCCGCAAAAAGAAGATTACTGGGGAAATGTAAACCCTGTTGGTCCGCGTGGAGTTTATGACGAGGCGAAACGTTTTGCCGAAGCTATGACAATGGCTTATAATCGTTTTCACGGATTGGAAACTCGCATAGTTAGAATATTCAATACATACGGACCGAGAATGCGCGTGGACGACGGGCGCGCTTTACCGGCATTCTTTTCACAAGCTTTGAAGAATGAAAATGTTACTGTATTCGGTGACGGTTCTCAGACCAGAAGCTTTTGTTTTGTGAATGATTTGATCGACGGCATTTACAAGTTATTGATATCAAAAGAAACTGACCCTGTTAATATCGGCAACCCCGAAGAAATT
>CAZRMG010000150.1:0-7078 GCA_964601095.1 uncultured Melioribacteraceae bacterium
AAAATATTTTAAGAAAACAACCAAATTAATGGCGCACGACGAGAACAAAGAATGCAAATTAGGCGATGTTGTAAAAATTATGGAAACTCGTCCTTTGAGTAAAAGTAAAAAATGGCGCTTGGTTGAAATAGTAGAAAAAGCCAAGTAATAAGCCCCCGGCTTATAATAAAAGTTTGATGAGGAGCTGTTAATCATGATACAAGAAGAAACAAATTTAGTAGTGGCGGATAATTCCGGAGCGAAGAAAGTTCGCTGTATCCGCGTGCTTGGCGGCAGCAACAGACGTTATGCTAGCGTCGGCGATGTTATTGTTGTCAGCGTTAAAACCGCTATCCCGGGCGGCGGAGTTAAAAAAGGCGAAGTTTCTAAAGCTGTTATTGTTAGAACAAAAAAAGAAGTTAGAAGAAACGATGGTTCATATATCCGCTTCGATGAAAATGCGGCTGTTCTTTTGAATGCTCAAGGCGAACCAAAAGGAACACGTATATTCGGACCCGTTGCAAGAGAATTAAGAGACAAAAAATTTATGAAGATTATCTCTCTGGCTCCAGAGGTTCTTTAATAAAGGATAGATAAAAATGAAAATTAGAAAGAACGATACAGTTAAAGTAATTGCAGGAAATTCACAAGGTAAAACAGGAAAAGTTTTAAAAGTATTTCCTTCTGAAAACCGTGTAATTATTGAAGGCGTTAACCTGCGCAAACGCCATACAAAAGCGAACCAGAAAAATCCGCAGGGCGGAATTATTGAAAAAGAAGCACCGATTAATGTTTCGAATGTTATGTTACTCGATCCTAAATCGAATAAACCAACAAGAATCGGCGCTAAAATAATTATTGATGATAAAACCGGTAAAAAGAAAAGCGTTAGAATTAGCAAAGCAAGCGGCGAAATGCTCGCATAAAACTCAAGGATTCTAAATCAAGATGGCAAAGCAAAAAGAACAACCGAAAGAACAAAAAGAAGCTAAAGAAAAGAAAGTCAAAGGCGGCGAAGAACAAAAACAACCCAAAGTTGTTGAAGAAAAAGTACCTGCCCGACTTAAAGAAAAATACGCAAAGGAAATTGTTCCAAAGCTCAAAGAACAATTTGGGTATAAAAGCATTATGCAAGTTCCAAAACTCAGTAAGATTGTTGTTAACATGGGTGTGGGACAAGCAACGCAGGACCAAAAAATTCTTGAAGAAGCTGTTAAAGAAATGGAAACAATAACCGGTCAAAAAGTTTCTGTTAGAATCGCAAAGAAAGCTATCTCAAATTTCAAACTCCGCGAAGGTATGAAAATCGGCGCGAAGGTTACTTTGAGAAGAGAAACGATGTACGAATTTCTTGACCGCCTTGTAACTATTGCTCTTCCGCGCGTACGCGACTTTCGTGGCGTTTCCGATAAATCATTCGACGGAAGAGGAAATTATACATTGGGAATTAAAGAACAAATTATCTTCCCCGAAATTAATGTTGATAAAGTAACAAAAGTACTTGGTATGGATGTAACTTTTGTAACAACGGCTAAGACAGATAAAGAAGCATTCGAATTGCTTACTGCTTTCGGAATGCCGTTTAGAAAAAAGGAAAATAATTAATAGGAAAATCATGGCAAGAAAAAGTTTATTAGCGCGCGAAGTTAAAAAAGTAAGATTGTACAAAAAATTCGCTGAAAAAAGAAAAGAACTAAAAGCCGCAGGTGATTACGAAGGATTGCAGTTGTTGCCGAAAAACTCTTCGCTTGTAAGGCAGCACAACAGATGCGAAATGACCGGAAGACCACGCGCTTATTATAGAAAATTTGGAGTTTCACGCCTTGTGCTTCGCGAAATGGCGTTACGCGGTGAAATCCCCGGATTAAAAAAATCAAGTTGGTAATAATAGGAGAAATTTAATGCCTGTAACAGACCCGATTTCAGATTTCTTAACAAGAATAAGAAATGCAGTTAAAGCCAAAAAGAAATATGTTGAAATACCTTCGTCGAAAATGAAAGTAAGTTTGGCTGAAATCTTGAAATCAAATAAGTTTATCAAAGATTACAATGTAATTGAAGATAATAAACAAAATATTTTAAGAGTGCATTTGCAATACGTTAACGGCACGCCTTCAATTACCGGATTAAGAAGAATAAGTACACCCGGGCTTCGTCGGTATGTTGATAAAGATAATCCGCCGCGTGTATTGGGAGGTTTGGGAATTTCAATTTTATCTACCCCAAAAGGACTGTTAACCGATAAACAAGCTAAAAAAGAATCCGTTGGCGGCGAAGTAATCTGCCACGTTTGGTAAAAATTTTAGAGAGGTAATTAAGTGTCACGTATTGGTAAAAAACCTGTAAATTTCAAAGGCGTTACGGTTACAAAAACCGACCGTAAAATAAAAGTAAAAGGAAAACTTGGTGAATTGGAGATGAGCGTTCATCCCAATATAGGAATTGAAATCCAAGGTGAAGAAATCCTTGTTACGCGTCCCAACGACGAAAAAGAAAACAGATCACTTCACGGATTAACCCGCGCTTTATTAAACAATATGGTTAAAGGTGTTTCGGAAGGATTTGTTAAAACACTTGATATTGTTGGCGTTGGTTATAAAGCCGAATTAAAAGGCGATGGTGTTCTTTTTACAATTGGTTATTCGCACCCGATTTATTTTGTACCTGTTGAGGGAATTAAACTCGAAGTGGTTACACCTACACAAGTCAAAGTATCCGGCGCCAATAAAGAATTAGTTGGAATGGTTGCTGCAAAAATAAGATCATTAAGAAAACCTGAACCTTATAAAGGTAAAGGTATTAAATACTCTAACGAAGTTATTATCCGCAAAGCCGGTAAAACTGCTGGCAAGTAACAACAGACAGTAGGAGATAGAAGAAAATGTTTTTGAAGGACAATAAAAAAAGAACAAGAAAGAAAGAAAGAGTAAGAAGAAAAATTACCGGCACACAGGAACGCCCAAGATTAAGTGTTTTTAGAAGCTTGAGTAATGTTTATGCCCAAGTTATAGACGACACAAAAGGTGTTACTTTAGTTGAAGCATCTTCTATTTCTAAAGAAGTAGCAGACCAAATTAAAGATGCTAAAGGTAAAGTTTCTAAAAGTAAATTTGTCGGTCAATTAGTTGCAAAAAGAGCTGTTGAAAAAGGAATTACATCTGTTGTTTTTGATAGAAACGGATACAATTATCACGGGCGTATTAAAGCTGTTGCTGATGGTGCACGTGAAGGCGGATTGAAATTTTAATTAACTGCCGGGTCGTCTAATGGCAGGACAACGCCCTTTGGAGGCGTCTGTGGAGGTTCGAATCCTCCCTCGGCAGCCAGAGTTTAATGCAGTCTGAATAATTAATAATTGCAGTTGTTCATAGTTACATTTTGATTATAAAATATGCACGTCAATCCAAAGTTGACTGCAATGAGAGAAGATAGTAAATAGAGGAGTTAACCTTGAATTTTAAGAACAAAAAAGTCTCAGGACTAGATAACTTAAAAGAGAAAATTGTTCACATCAACAGAGTTGCAAAAGTTGTAAAAGGCGGTAGAAGATTCAGCTTTAACGCTATTGTTGTAGTTGGCGACGGCAACGGTCATGTTGGCGTTGGGCTCGGCAAAGCAAACGAAGTAACCGATGCAATCTCTAAAGGAATTGACGACGCAAAGAAAAACGTATACAAAGTTACAGTAGTAAAAGGTACGCTTCCGCATACTATTATCGGAAAGTTTGGCGCGGGTCAAGTTTTACTTAAACCTGCTTCTCCCGGAACCGGATTGATTGCAGGCGGCGGTGTTCGTGCAGTTCTTGAAGCTGCCGGAGTTCAGGATGTGTTAACTAAATCTCTCGGTTCATCTAATCCGCACAATCAAGTTAAAGCTACATTAAATGCATTGTTAAATGTTGTTGATGCAAGAGCAATGGCTTATAAACGCGGTATGAAAGTTAAAGAAATGTTCGGATTAACCGAAAGCGCTCCAGTTGTAAGCGAGGTTGTAAATGGCTAAGAAAATAAAAATTATTCAAACCGGAAGTGTAATAGACAGACCGGTTCCCCAAAAATTAACAATTAAAGCTTTGGGTTTGGCAAGACCAAATCATTTCGTAATTAAAAACGATACTCCTCAAATCAGAGGTATGATTAGAAAAGTATCGCATCTTGTTAAAGTAGAAGAAGTAGAAGCTTAAGAGGAATCAATGGATATACTTAGTAATCTTAAACCGGCAAAGGGATCACATAAAAAAGTTAAGAGAATAGGACGCGGCGAAGGTTCAGGTCATGGTGGAACAGCTACGCGCGGAGAAAACGGTCAACGTTCACGTGCAGGCGCCAAATACCCGGCTTGGTTTGAAGGCGGACAAATGCCTTTGCAGAGACGTGTACCAAAAAGAGGTTTTCACAGTCCTTTCCGTGTTGAATACCAGGTTGTTAATCTTAGTACTTTACAAAGACTTGTTGATAGTAAAAAAATTGAAGACGGCGTTGTAAATGCAGTATCGCTTTTCAAAGGCCGCGCAATATCAAAAGCTAATGCCCCATTCAAAATTTTGGGCAACGGCGAATTGAAAGCAAAATTAAATATCGAAGCTCATAAAGTTAGTGCTTCGGCTAAAGAAAAAATTGAATCACTTGGCGGAACTATTAAAGAGATCAAAGTTTAATGGCTACTATTCAAGAAACATTCCGTAATATTTTTAAGATTCACGAGCTGAGACAGAGAATTCTTTACACAGTTGCTCTTCTCATTATTGTGAGAATCGGTGCACACTTAACGTTGCCCGGTATCGATGCCCATTTGCTTTCTTCTGCTATGGCAAATCAAACATCGAACAACCTATTTGGTTTGTACGACCTTTTTGTAGGAGGTGCATTCTCCAACGCTGCAATATTTGCTCTTGGAATTATGCCTTATATTTCTGCATCAATTATTTTACAGCTCGCTGGCGCTGTAATTCCTTATATTCAAAAACTTCAGCGAGAGGGTGAAGAAGGCAGAAAAAAGATTACTCAATGGACAAGATACGGTACAGTTCTTATTTCTACTTTCCAGGCTTGGGGCGTTACAATCCATCTTAATAATATTTATCATAATAATCTCCCGATAGTTCCCGAAGCAGTGGGCGGGTTTGCATGGTCAATATCTGCTGTTATTTTTCTTGTAGCAGGTACTATGTTTGTTATGTGGATGGGAGAACAAATTACCGAAAAAGGAATTGGCAACGGTATTTCGTTAATAATTTTTATCGGAATCATTGACCGTTTTCCTTATGCGATTCTTGACGAATACAGTTTGCTTGCATCCGGTCAAAGAAATATTGTTTTAGAAGTAGTGATTATTGCATTAATGGTTTTAATTATTGCCGGTGTTGTTCTTGTTACACAAGGTACAAGAAGAATTCCTGTTCAATATGCTAAGAGAGTTGTCGGTAGAAAAGTTTACGGCGGAGTTACCCAATATATTCCGTTGCGCGTTAACACAGCCGGTGTTATGCCGATTATTTTCGCTCAATCTATTATGTTTATTCCGAGCACAATGTTTTCATTCTTCCCAAATAGCGAGTTTATTGGAACTTTGGCTCAATATTTCAATTATGAATCTGTATCGTATTCGATTATTTATGCCATCATGATTATATTCTTTACGTATTTCTATACTGCGATCGCATTTAACCCGCAGGAAGTTGCGGAAACCATGAAGAAACAAGGTGGTTTTATTCCAGGTATTCGTCCGGGTAAACAAACATCCGAGTTTATTGATAATATTTTAACAAAGATTACATTACCAGGTTCGGTGTTTCTTGCAATCGTCGCAATATTACCCGCATTTATTTCGGGTTTCGGAGTTTCAGGAAGATTCGCTTCCTTCTTTGGCGGCACGAGCTTATTGATTGTTGTCGGTGTTGCGTTGGATACATTGCAGCAAGTTGAATCGCATTTGTTGATGCGCCATTACGACGGTTTTATGAAATCAGGTAAATTAAAAGGCAGAAGATTTTAATAAGTATTAGCTTATAAATTAAAAGACAGCTTTATTGTGGTATTAATTAAAACAAAAAAAGATATTGATTACATTCGCGAAAGCTGTCAAATAGTTGCAGAAACTTTACAATTATTGAAGCGTCATGCAAAAGAAGGCATGACGACAATCGAACTCGACAAAATTGCCGAAGATTATATTCTAAGCAATAACGCTCGAGCGGCATTTAAGGGATATTCTCAAGCAGGCTCGTTCGATTTTCCGGGTTCAATTTGTTCTTCAGTTGATGATGAGGTCGTTCACGGAATACCCGGGGACAGAATTCTAAAAGCCGGTGAAATTCTTTCCGTTGATGTTGGAGTTGAAAAGAACGGTTATTTCGGTGATGCAGCTTTGAGTGTTGCAATCGGAAATATTTCCGATGAAAAGAAAAAACTGATGGATGTAACCGAACGCTCT
The DNA here is from genome assembly GCA_964601095.1 of uncultured Melioribacteraceae bacterium. Classification (GTDB taxonomy): domain Bacteria; phylum Bacteroidota; class Ignavibacteria; order Ignavibacteriales; family Melioribacteraceae; genus JAEWUC01. The sequence goes on from CAZRMG010000150.1 coordinate 6,412, forward strand.
TTATATCTTGGAATTGAACAAGCGATTAGCGGAAACAGAGTTGGCGATATTTCATTTGCTGTTCAGAATGTAGTTGAGAATAACGGTTTTTCTATAGTTAGGGATTTATGCGGTCACGGTGTTGGAATACATTTGCATGAAGATCCGCAAATTCCAAACTACGGTAAAAAGGGAACCGGTACTTTATTGAAAAACGGAATGACCATTGCTATTGAACCTATGGTAAATTTAGGTACATATAAAGTTTTTGTAGCAGAAGACGGATGGACAGTTTATACAGCGGACGGAATGCCTTCGGCGCATTTCGAACATACGATTGCAATAATTGACGGAAAGCCGGAAATATTAACGAAATGTTAAAAGGATAAATGGCAAAGCAAGGACCAATTAAAGTAGACGGAACAGTAACCGACACATTACCGAATGCGCATTTTAAAGTTCGTCTAGAGAATGGTCATGAAATATTGGCTCATATTTCCGGTAAAATGAGAATGCACTTTATAAAAATTTTGGTTGGCGATAAAGTTTCTATTGAACTTTCGCCTTACGACTTAAACAAAGGTAGAATTACTTACAGATATAAATAGCGGAGCAGAATAAAAATGAAGGTTAGATCATCTGTAAAAAAGATGTGCGAGCACTGCAAGATTATAAAGAGAAAGGGTGT
>CAZRMG010000151.1:0-7019 GCA_964601095.1 uncultured Melioribacteraceae bacterium
CCTGTGCCCGATCCGGCTTTTCCTTTTCTAGGAGTTCATTTTACAAGAATGATTGACGGCGAAAGAGAAGCGGGACCAAACGCTGTTTTTTCATTCAAGAGGGAAGGGTATAAAAAAACAAGTTTCAATCTCCGCGATTCGTTTGAATCTTTAACTTGGCGTGGATTCCATAATGTTATGATAAAAAATATGATGATGGGTATTGGCGAATATTATCGTTCATTTTATAAACCCGCGTTTGTTAAAGCGTTGCAGCGGCTCGTGCCGGATATTGAAAGCAATGATCTTGTCGTCGGAGGTTCAGGGGTTCGTGCGCAGGCATGCAGTAAAGACGGCGGTTTGTTGGACGATTTTTACATTGTTGAAGATAAAAGAATTCTTCATGTTTGCAACGCGCCTTCGCCTGCGGCTACAAGCTCGCTCTCTATCGGGGATTTTATTTCGCAAAAAGTAATTGAGCGTATTAATTAATTTTTTTTTGAGAACCAAGTTGAATAAAAAAACAGAGAAAATATTTTTACTTGTAACGGATTTCTTCACAATCAATATTACTTGGTTGTTGTTTTTTTACCTGCGCGTACAAACGGGATGGTTTGATGTAATATCACAGCCCGATGTTCTGCTGCCGATGTTTGCTTTATACATTTATTGGATTATTATTTTCACGTTTGTTGGAATGTATAGAACCTGGTTTGCACTTTCACGCCTTGACGAACTTTCCACTCTATTCAAATCTTCATTTGTGGGAATTTTTGTTCTCCTCTTCTTAATAATGTTCGATGAATATTCTTCTGAAAACGGAACATCAATGCGCTTTTATATCTTTCTTTACTGGGCAATCTTTCTATTCTTTGTCGGCTCAGGTAGATTGGCAATCCGAAGTATTCAAAGAAATTTATTAATTAAGGGTATCGGCAGAAGGAATGCGTTAATTATAGGATTTAATCCAAAAGCTCATGAAGTCCATGATATGATTTTAAAGTATCGCGCCCTGGGTCTTGATGTTGTTGGTTACATCGCCGCCAAGGAAAAAAATGTTGGAAAGGAATATAAAGGTAAAAAGGTTATAAGCGATGTTTCTAATCTTGAGAAATCAATTGACGAGTTGAATATAAAAAACATTATCGTGTCGCTCGAAAGGCATCACGAAGATGAATTGCTTGATGTAATTTCAAAATGCGAAGGAAAAAACGTTGAAATAAAAATGGTTCCCGATTTGTATGATATCATCAGCGGTCAGGCGCGTACGGCTCAAATTTACGGCGTTCCGCTTATTGATGTTATGCCAGAGCTTATGCCCGAATGGGAAAAAAAATTAAAACGCTTAATGGATATTATTCTTTCTTTAATTTTATTGATTGTTACTTCTCCAATAACATTAGCTTTTATGATTGCTATCAAATTAGACAGCAAAGGACCTGTTTTTTATCTGCAGGAAAGAATGGGGATGGACGGAAAGATTTTTAAGATTGTTAAATTTAGAACAATGGTTCAAGATGCGGAAAAAGCTTCGGGACCTGTTTGGTCAACAAAAGACGATCCCCGCATTACAAAGGTTGGAAGATTTATTAGAAAAGTCAGGATAGATGAAATTCCTCAAGCAGTTAATGTTTTAATGGGTGATATGAGTTTTGTTGGGCCGCGCCCCGAACGTCCCTATTTTGTTGAGAAACTTTCCCAGGAGATTCCGCTGTATAAAAGGCGGTTAAAAGTTCGACCGGGAATTACAGGATGGGCGCAGGTTAAACACAAGTATGACGAAACAATCGAAGACGTAAAAATGAAATTACGTTACGATCTTTTTTATATTGAGAACATGAGTTTGAGAATGGATTTTAAAATTATTTTTAGAACAGTTTTTGTAGTTTTATTCGGCAAAGGACATTTTGATTAATATGAAAACTATTGTAATTATTCCGACCTATAACGAGCTTGATAATCTTCACAAGTTGCTTCCGCATATTTTGAATGATTATCCCGGTATTCACGTATTAATTGTGGACGACAACTCGCCCGACGGCACTGCTGCTTATGTTGAAGATTTGGGCAGAAATGACGAGCGAGTAAAAATTATTAAACGCGATAAGAAACGCGGACTTGGTACTGCGTATGTTGCCGGTTTTAAATACATGCTTTCGAACGGTTATGATAATGCCATTCAAATGGATGCGGATTATTCACACGACCCGCTTGAAATTAAAAATTTTCTCAAAGCAATTGAAACTCACGATTTGGCAATTGGCAGCCGTTACACGGACGGAGTTCGCGTTGTAAACTGGCCAATTAAAAGATTGCTGCTTAGTTATTTTGCAAATGTTTATACAAGAATAATTACGGGCATGCCTGTTAAAGACGCAACAGGCGGTTTCAAATGTTTTAGGCGTGAAGTTCTTCAATCAATAGATCTCGATAAAATTCATTCAAACGGATATTCATTCCAGATTGAGATGAATTATAAAGCATGGAAGAAAAAATTCCGCCTGTGCGAGATACCAATTACATTTGTCGATAGGGTACACGGTACTTCCAAGATGTCTAAAAAAATAGTTTATGAAGCGGTGTTCATGGTTTGGAAACTGCGCTTCAAAAGTTTATTCGGCACACTTAATTAATTTACAATGATTGATCTCTCCGTTATCATAGTAAATTATAACGTCAAAGAATTTCTTCTGAATTCTCTTGATTCTATTACAAAAGCCGCAAAAAATATTTCCATTGAAATTATTGTTGTCGATAATGCTTCGGATGACGGCAGCATTGAAGCCCTCAAAGAAAAATACCCAGATGTAATTCTGATAGAGAACAAAAAAAATGTGGGGTTTGGAAAAGCCAATAATCAAGCGCTCGAAATTGCTAAAGGTAATTATTTTTTATTGTTGAATCCCGATACAATTGTTCGCGAAGATACTTTTGAAAAGATGTTAGATTTTTTCCATTCGCATCCTGAAGCCGGAATAGCCGGCTGTAAAGTTTTAAACCCCGACGGAACATTGCAGCTTGCTTGCAGAAGAGGTTTTCCCGGTCCTTGGACGTCCTTCACAAAAGTTATGGGTTTAAGTTCGCTTTTTCCCAAAAGCAAATTATTTGCACGTTACAATCTGACGTACTTAAATGAAAACGAAACCTACGAAGTTGATGCCGTCAGCGGTGCTTTTTTGATGTTGAAAAAAGAAGCGTATGAAAAAATCGGCGGATTCGATCCGCAGTTCTTTATGTACGGCGAAGATTTGGATTTGTGCTATCGTGTTCAAAAAGCCGGGTTTAAAGTTTTTTATTTTCATGAAACCGAAATAATTCATTACAAAGGCGAAAGCACAAAAAGAAGCAGTATCGACGAGACAAGTGTTTTTTATGATGCGATGCATCTTTTTGTTAAAAAACATTTTTCTACTTCTTTTATTGTTGAATCGATTCTTCAAGTTGCTATTCTCCTAAGAAAAGTTATTGCATTCGCTAATGTTTATAAGATAGTGATGATTGGAATTTTTATAGACTTTATGTTTTTGAGCGGTTCTGTTTTTCTTGCGGAAAAAATTTATTCCAGTTATAAACTTTACGAATTCCCGGGTTATGCCATCCCTTGGGTTTACTTTGTTCCTGCGCTGCTGCAGTTTATTATTTCTGCTTTTAGCGGGGCATATAAAAAAAATTCTTTGTCGGTATTAAAAATTATTATCGCGCTTTTTTACGGATTTATAACTTTATCTACGCTTACGTACTTTTTTAAACAATTCGCATTCAGCCGTGCAGTTGTACTCATTACATATTTAATAGCCGTGTTAGTTTTTATAACATGGCGTATAGCGGCAAAAATAATTTTCAAGACAGGTTTTCATGGAACTAAAAAATCACGAACACTTATAATTGGTTTCGATTCAAAAGCATTGGAGCTTGGCGCAAAATTAAAATCCCACTTTACTTCGCTATATAATGTTGTTGGCTTGATAGGGTTCTCAAGAAAAAATATCGGCGAAAAAATTGGTTCATACAAGGTGTTGGGGGCATTGGAAAATTTAAAGAAAATCATCATTGATGAAAAAATCGAAAAAGTAATTTTCTCATCGGAAAAATTATCTTTCGATCAAATGTTTTCAGTCGTTGCCGAATGTCAGGGATTAAATGTTGATTTTATGGTTGCCGGAAAAGAACTCGATTATCTTGTCGGCAAATCTTCCGTTACTATGCTTGACGATATTGCATTGTTAAAAGTACAATACAATATTTCGGATTTTGGGTATAAAATCACAAAACATGTTTTTGATTTTATATTAAGCTTAATTTTACTTTGCTTTTATCCTTTGATATATTTGATTCACAAGTTCACATCAAAGAAGAACGACGTTGTTAATTTCATACTTGAGATTCCAAAAGTATTAAAAGGTGAAAAAAGTTTTGTCGGACCCTTCGCATCTTCTTATTACGGTGAACTTTTTGTAGGCAAATTGGGATTAACAGGATTTTGGTATGTTGAAAATCTTTCGGCTGCTGATGAAGAAGATATGAAGAGTCTTGATTTGTTTTACGCGAAGAATCAAAATATTTGGCTCGACCTTGAAATATTGGGGCGGACCATTTCAAAAATGTTTTTTAAGACGGAGCAGTAATGGCAAAAAATACACTCGATTTCGAAAAACCGATTATCGAACTTGAAAATAAAATTGAAGAAATGCGTAAATACGAAAATCATCTAGATATCTCCGAAGAAATTAGAACCCTCGAAGAAAAAGTTACGCAGCTCAAAAAAAATATTTACGATAACCTAACCCGTTGGCAAAGGGTTCAACTCGCACGCCATCCCGAACGCCCTTATACTCAAGATTATATTTATATGATTATGGAAGATTTTATTGAATTACACGGCGACAGGCAATTTAAAGATGATCATGCGATTATCGGTGGATTTGCAAAACTTGACGAATATAAAGTGATGGTTATCGGTCATCAAAAAGGAAGAGATACAAAATCAAATTTGTTTAGAAATTTTGGAATGCCGAATCCCGAAGGTTACAGGAAAGCTTTACGTTTGATGAAACTTGCCGAAAAGTTTAATAAACCTGTAATAACTTTATTGGATACTCCCGGCGCTTATCCCGGCATTGAAGCCGAACAACGCGGACAAGCTGAAGCAATCGCACGAAATCTTTTGGAAATGAGCAGGCTTAAAGTTCCTATTATTGTCTGTATTATTGGTGAAGGCGCAAGCGGTGGCGCGCTCGGTATTGGAATCGGCGATAGAATTTTGATGCTCCAAAATACATGGTATTCCGTAATCAGCCCCGAATCATGTTCGAGTATTTTATGGAGAAGCTGGGATTACAAAGAACAAGCCGCCGAAGCTTTAAAACTTACAGCCGAAGATTTGATTGAACAGGGAATAGTTGATAGGATTGTGCCCGAACCACTCGGCGGTGCGCATAAAAATCATCAGCTTATGGCAAGCACTTTAAAGACAGTATTAAAAGAAGAACTTGCTTCTTTAGTAAAAGTTAAACCCGATAAACTTGTTCAATCTCGTTTGGAAAAATTTGGTAAAATGGGCGTTTATCAGGATTAGATTTTATACCTATTTTTTTTAGTTCTTGATCTTGCCCGTTTCACCTCCCGCCTGAAGTTGACTTTAAGGTGAGGCAGGTACGGCTTCATCAAGGCGAGTTCGTGATCTTATTAAAAAGAATGAGAGCATGAGAAATACTAATTCATCATATAAATTCTGACATGTTAAAAAATACAACTTCCATCCGCGTGCGCTATGCCGACACAGATAAAATGCAATTCGTTTATAACGGTAAATATCTTGAGTATTTTGAAGTGGGAAGAACTGAATTATTAAGATCATCCGGTTTAGCATATTCCGAAGTTGAGAATGCTGGTTATCAGCTACCTTTGATTGAAGCCGGCGTTAAATATTTTTCGCCGGGAAAATATGACGATGTTCTTGATGTTGAAGCGACGGTAAAAGTATTGTTTTCGCCAAAAGTTCATATTGAATATAAAATAACTCGAAACGGAACCGGCGAATTAATTGCCGAAGGTTTTACAACTCATATTTTTATGAATGCTGAGACAAAGAAAGCGGTCAGGCCGCCAAAAATTTACATGGACACACTTAAACCTTTTTTTACAAAAGATTAATTTGCGTTGTAAAGCAGAAAACTGAGTTGTTCGGAAAAGATTAATAAATGAAAGAAAAAATTAAAGAACTCTCGAAAGACACAATTCTTTACGGCATCAGTACTATTGTCGGGAGGTTTTTAAATTTCATATTAGTCCCGTTTTATACAAACGTATTTTCGCCTGCTGAAAACGGAATTTTCAACAACGTTTATGCATACATAGCTTTTTTTAATGTAGTTTATATTTACGGAATGGACGCTGCCTTCATGAAGTTTTTTTCATCGGCAGACCAATCTAAAAAGAAAGATACTTTTTCAACACCTTATATTTTTGTTTTAGGAACTACACTTTTCCTTTCTTTACTTCTTATAATTTTTAAAAGCAGTTTCCTTGAATTGATGGAACTAAAACAAGAATATTCTTCGCTACATTCTTATTTAATTTTAATTCTTCTATTTGATACAATTGCGCTTGTGCCTTTTGCCAATTTGCGTCTTCACCGTAGAGTTATAAAATTTACATCGATAAAGATTACAAATATCATAATTAATCTTTCTCTGAATTTGATATTGATTCTCTATTTCAAAATGGGAATCGAAGCGATATTCATAGCTAATCTTGCGGCTTCGATATTTTCATTCTTTGCTCTTACTCCCGATATAACTAAAAATCTTCACTTTAAGATTGATAAAGAAATTCTTAAAAAAATGTTGTACTTCGGGCTTCCATATTTGCCTGCGAGTATTTCATCAACGATTGTTCAAGTTATAGATAGACCGATTGTTCAGGCAATGACGAATACCGAAACGCTTGGAATTTATTCGGCAAACTACAAGCTTGGAATATTCATGATGCTTTTTGTAACAATGTTCAATTTTGCATGGCAGCCGTTCTTTTTAACAAAT
>CAZRMG010000152.1:0-4682 GCA_964601095.1 uncultured Melioribacteraceae bacterium
CAAAGAAGAATGAATTTAGCACATATAAAGAATATGCTGAACTTATAAACAATCAAGAAAAGAAAAGGGTAACATTAAGAAGTTTGTTTGAATTTGATTACTCGAAAACTCCAATCGCCATTGAAGAAGTTGAACCGGCGGCGGAAATAGTAAAAAGATTTTCGACTGGTGCAATGAGCTTCGGGTCAATTTCATACGAAGCGCATTCAAACCTTGCGATTGCAATGAACCGCATCGGCGGAAAATCAAATACCGGGGAGGGCGGTGAGGAATCGGAAAGATTCGAAACACTTTCGAACGGCGACAGCATGCGCAGCGCGATTAAACAAGTTGCTTCTGCACGTTTTGGAGTTACTGCGCACTATCTTGTAAACGCAGATGAACTGCAAATTAAAATGGCTCAGGGCGCAAAACCCGGTGAAGGTGGTCAACTACCTGGACATAAAGTAAGCGAAATTATCGCAAAGGTTAGACACAGTACCCCCGGCGTTACATTAATTTCTCCTCCGCCTCACCACGATATTTATTCTATTGAAGATTTGAAGCAGTTAATCTTTGATCTAAAAAATATAAACCCGACAGCACGCATAAGTGTAAAACTTGTTTCGGAAGTTGGTGTTGGAACTGTAGCAGCCGGAGTTGCAAAAGCACATGCCGATCATATTTTAATAAGCGGGCACGACGGCGGAACAGGTGCGAGTCCTGTTTCATCAATTCAATATGCCGGAACTCCTTGGGAACTTGGATTAAGCGAAGCACATCAAACGTTAGTTTTAAACGGATTGCGTGATAGAGTTTATCTTGCAACCGATGGTCAATTAAAAACTGGTCGTGATGTTGTAATTGCAGCATTGCTCGGCGCGGAGGAATTCGGTTTTGCAACCGCACCGCTTGTAACTCAAGGTTGTGTTATGATGCGTAAATGTCATCTGAATACTTGTCCCGTTGGTGTTGCAACGCAAGATCCTGAACTCCGTAAAAAGTTTACGGGCAAACCGGAATATGTTATTAATTTTATGTTTTTCATTGCGGAAGAAGTTCGTGAATACATGGCGAAACTTGGTTTTAGAACTATGAATGAAATGATTGGTCAGACAGATAAAATTATTCCTAAAAAATTATATAATCATTGGAAAGCGCGAGGCATAGACTTAAGCAAACCGCTTTTTAAACCTGAACCGTTGTACGATACAAATTTATATAGAACACGCGGACAAGATCACGGACTTGAAGATCAATTTGATCATGAATTAATAAAACAATCTTTACCCGCACTCGAACGCAAAGAGAAAGTACATATCAAAACAAGAATTAGAAATATTAACCGCAGCGTTGGAACAATGCTTTCGAGTGAAGTTGCAAAACGTTACGGTGAAGAAGGGTTGCCCGAAGGAACAATTAAAATAGAATTGCGCGGTACCGCGGGCCAAAGTTTCGGAACATTTTTAGCGAAAGGAATTGATTTATTCTTAACAGGCGAATCAAATGATTATACGGGCAAAGGACTTTCCGGAGGACGGCTTGTTGTTAAAATTCCACCCGAAGTTACGTTCAACGCAGAGGATAATATTATAATAGGCAATACATGTTTATACGGTGCGACAAGCGGAGAAATATATATCAATGGAGTTGCGGGTGAAAGATTTGCAGTTAGAAACTCAGGCGCTTATGCCGTTATTGAAGGCGTGGGCGATCACTGCTGCGAATACATGACAGGCGGAAGAGTTGTTGTTCTCGGTAAAACGGGAAGAAATTTTGCCGCCGGAATGTCCGGTGGTATCGCATACATCTGGGACCCGTCGCGTGAAGCAAATAAATTTATCAATCATGCTCTTGTTGATGTTGAATATTTGATATATGATGAAGACGTTGAAGAAGTTCACGAAATGATTAAAAAACATTTTGATTATACCGGCTCGAAAAGGGCAGAACACATTTTGAATAATTGGTCTGTTGAAAAAGATAACTTCTGGAAAATAATTCCCGGCGAATATAAACGCGCACTTGCAAAAATGGCACAAGATAAAATGAAAAAACCATCTTCCAAAAAATCCGAAGCAAAGGAGGTGTTACATGGGTAAGCCGACAGGATTTATGGAATATAAAAGAGAAACTCTTAAAAAAGAAAAAGTTGAAAAAAGAATAAAACATTTTAAAGAGTTCGACAAGAGATTTACATCCGAAGAAGCAAAAGTACAAGCCGCGCGTTGTATGGATTGCGGAATACCGTTTTGCCACGGCGATACCGGCTGCCCTGTTCAAAATTATATTCCCGAGTGGAATGATTTGATTTACAAAGGTCACTGGAAAGAAGCGTTAGATAATCTTCACTCGACAAATAATTTTCCCGAATTCACCGGTAGATTATGTCCCGCGCCTTGCGAATCCGCATGTACTCTTGGGATAAATGAACCTGCTGTTTCAATAAAAGCTATTGAAAGAACAATTATTGATAAAGGATTTGAAGAGGGCTGGGTAAAGCCGAGAATGGCTCACGTGTTCACAAAAAAAACTGTTGCGATTGTAGGTTCGGGACCCGCGGGTCTTGCGGCCGCGCAGCAATTGGTTCGCGCTGGCCATACTGTTACAATCTATGAAAAAAATGACCGTATCGGCGGACTACTTCGTTATGGAATTCCGGATTTTAAAATGGAAAAAAGCGTGATTGATAGAAGAATAAAACAAATGGCAATTGAAGGTGTTGATTTTAAAACAGGAATAAATGTTGGCAAAGACATTCGCGTGAAAGAATTAATTGATACACACGATGCGGTTATACTTGCGGGCGGTTCCGAAAAGCCGCGTGATATTCCAATCCCCGGAAGAGATTTAAAAGGAATTTATTTTGCTATGGAATATTTGACACGTCAAAATAAAATCAATGCGGGCGATAGTATTGAAGATTATATAAGCGCAAAAGATAAAAATGTGATTGTACTCGGCGGCGGTGATACGGGAAGCGATTGTGTTGGAACAGCTAACAGGCAAGGTGCAAAATCTGTTACACAAATTGAATTACTGCCGAAACCTTTCGAAGAAAGACCCGAAAGTACTCCTTGGCCTTATTGGCCTATGATTCTTCGAACTTCTACAAGTCACGAAGAAGGCGCGGAAAGAAAATGGAGTATCAATACAATTTCTTTTAACGGAAATGAAAATGGAGAATTAAAATCTTTAACATGTGTTGAAATTCAATTCAACAACGGTAAGATTGAAAATATACCCGGTACCGAGTTCGAATTAAAAGCCGATTTGGTTTTTATTGCGGCAGGTTTTGTCCATCCTGAAAAGAATGGTTTGATTGATGAGTTAATTTCACTCGGTTTGGAATTAGATCAGCACGGAAATGTTAAAGCAGCTTTCGGCGATGAAGAAAGCTGTCACGCTACTTCAGTACCGAAAGTTTTTGTATGCGGCGATATGCGGCGCGGGCAATCATTAATTGTATGGGCGATAGCCGAAGGAAGAAAATGCGCTGCAGCAGTTCACAATTTTCTTATGGAACCGGCTTTAGATGAATCCGGCGTTTGAGTTTTTTGATTTTTGAACAAGGATAGATGATTTACGATTTTTAGAAAATTGTTAAATCATAAATCCTTGTTCGTTATTCATAAAGCAGTTTTTCATTTCTTAAGTTTATCTTTAAACACTTTTTCAAATTTTTCCAGCTTTGGCGTTATTACAAAACTGCAGTACGGTTGATTAGAATTATTGTCATAATAATTTTGATGATAATCTTCAGCTTTGTAAAATTTTTCAAATTTACTAATCTCGGTTACAATCGGATCATCCCAAATTTTTGCTGAATCCAATTCATGTTTAATATTCTCGGCAATATTTTTCTGCTCTTCATCGTGATAAAAAATAACAGAACGGTATTGTGTTCCGACATCCGCGCCTTGGCGGTTTAAAGTGGTCGGGTCATGAGTTTTGAAAAACACATGCAGCAATTCCTCGTAAGAAATTATTGATTGATCATAAGTTATTTGAATTACCTCTGCATGACCGGTATTGCCGGTGCATACAGCATCGTAAGTCGGGTTCGGCACAGTTCCGCCGGAATACCCGCTTTCTACTTTTATAACACCGTTTAATCTTTCAAAGACTGCCTCTGTGCACCAAAAACACCCGCCGCCAAAAGTTGCAATCTTATTTTTGTTTGAATCAATCATATTGTCCTCTTCAAATTTTATATCAAAATCATTTTCCTTTGTTGTACATTGAAGAAAAGATTGAGAAGCAAGAAACATCATGATTAGAATAAATTTCTTATTCATTTAAACCTCTTCAAAAAAAATAATAATACATATTATCTTTAACACAAAATTGGATGATTTCGTTCTACTTATATAACACTTCCATTAAGGTTTTCTTTTCTTGTGCCCATACTCCGATAAAAATAAAAATTGAGGAGAATTATGAGAGGGAAACATTTTTATTATTTAGCAATATTAATTTTCTTGATCTTTTTAGATCAAAGCAAGGGACAACTAGCAACAAACTTACTTGATGATTTTAACAGGGTGGATAATAATTCATTAGGTAGTACTCCAACTAATCCTACTTCTTTAACATGGAACGAATCAGAAACTGTCTCTGGATCAAGTATTACAATCAATAATAATCAGATGGCATTAGGTTCAACTACATCTGGAAGAGAATGGTGTTCTGTTGATCTTAGC
>CAZRMG010000152.1:4692-6962 GCA_964601095.1 uncultured Melioribacteraceae bacterium
CCCGGTTCAATTAAACACAGCTTCAGGAATAGTAACTTGGGCAGTAAATCTGAGAACAACTCGTGCAGATTTATCAGGATTAGGATCAAGTAGTTATGGAATTGCCTTCATTTTAGCTGCTGAATTCTCAGATATTGCTTCTGGTAGGGGATATGGTGTTTACATTGGAGGTACAGGTTCACCCGATATGGTAAGATTTTTCAGATTTAATGGTGGAATCGTGGGGACAAAAACCGACCTAATTACCGGCGGTAGTGTTTATGGAAACGAGTATATAAGCTTGAAAGTTTTATATAATCCATCCGGTCAAGGTTGGTCTTTATTTATGGAATCAAGCGCTTCTGCTTTTCCTCAAAACGATCCAAGGAATACTGCTACCCAAATTGGTACAACTACTGCTAATTCGACTTATACTGACATTGTACTAAATTATTTGGGAGTAATATGGAATCATGGAATTGCTTCAGAATCTGCATTTGCAGATGATATTTATATTACAGATTCTGCCGGTGCCTTGCCAGTTGAACTTACATATTTTACCACAGAGTTGATAAACGATTCTATATTACTCAATTGGTCGACTGCTACAGAAATTAATAATTATGGTTTTAGTGTTGAACGTAAATCTGAAAATTCCGGATGGGAAACAATTGGATTCGTTAAAGGTAGTGGTAATTGCAATTCTCCGAAGACTTATTCTTTTTGCGATTCAACTCCCCGCGCAGGCAAAATTCAATATCGTCTTAAACAGATTGATAATGACGGGTCGTACAAATATTATTATGCAAACGAAGTTGAAGTAAATGTTGACGGATACGAGTTAAAACAAAATTATCCAAATCCTTTTAATCCGGTAACACATATAAGCTATTCGCTGCCCGTAAAATCAAATGTAAAATTAGCTGTATATGATTTGCTCGGTCGAGAAATCACAGTTCTTGTAAACGATCAAGCCGAAGCGGGAATCTATAATGTTGAATTCGACGGAAGCAAATTAAGCAGCGGTATTTATTATTATGCATTAATTACAAATGGTTTTATCCAGGCAAAAAAACTTGTGTTATTAAAGTAAAATTTCTCAATTCACAGATAAATTATATGCCTACAATTTTGTAATTTCTAAATAACGTTCAAAGAAATTACATTTTAGGCAATGGATGAAATTAAAACTTATTAGCTGTATTATAATATTCATTATTTCTGCCGCAGAAATTTATTCTCAGCAAAAAGTGAAGGTTCATCAAACAGGTGGAATAACATTTAATCAATATGAAACAAATAAAACAGTGTTCGGTTTTCTTCCCTCATGGATTTACGGCAACAATCCCGAAGTTAATATTAGGTATGATTTGTTAACCCACCTTGCAGTTTTTTCATTTGAAGCAGATAAAGATGGAAATTTAACACAACCCCAGTATTCATCGTGGCCTTGGAATGATGTTATAAACAATGCAGCTGTAAACGACGTAAAGCTGATAATGACTATAATAAATTTCAACTCGGATGATATTCATGTTTTAATGAACGACGGCAGCAAACGCGAAAATCTTTTTAATAATATAATGAATTCAATTGTGCAAAATGGTTTTAACGGATTGATTATTGATTTTGAAAATGTTTATACCGGTGACGATAGGAAATATGCGTTCAAAAATTTTATGAAGTTGCTGAAGGAAGAGTTTGAAGTAATACCAAGTTTTGAAATATCTGCCGCTTTACCTGCATATGGAGGTGGTGATTGGGACTTTGCCGGAATAGCAGAATACTGCAGCTATATCTTTGTGATGGGATATGATTATTACGGCAGCTGGAGTTTAACAACCGGACCTTCAGCACCGTTAACAGGCGACTTGTACAGCATTCAAAAAGATATCGAAGAATTCTATGCAAATGTACCCAAGGAAAAAATTATTCTCGGTGTACCATATTATGGAAATTTATGGGATGTTAATTCAGGCGAACCCTATGCTTCTGTAATCCGTTCTGATGGAAGCAACCAGACAACTACTTGGCATGCAAGTATTATTTATAAAGACATAGTTAATGACTATTCCAACTACGAAAAAGTGTTTGATGAAATTTCCAACACTTCGTGGTTAAGATTTAAGCAAAACGATACTACGTGGAAGCAAATATGGTATGACGATACAACTAGTCTTGCTTTAAAGTACGATTGGGCTATTGAGAAGAAATTCAAAGGGATAGGCATTTGGGCCTTAGGTTACGACGACGGCAGAAACGAATTGTGGAATTTAATCTATAATAAATTT
>CAZRMG010000153.1:0-6941 GCA_964601095.1 uncultured Melioribacteraceae bacterium
TTACACCTAACGGAAATATAGGAAAAAGTTATTATAAAGTTGGTTTTATAAGTCATTTTCAAAGGAATATTAATAGCTGAATACTCAAAAGAAACCATTAAAATTTTTATACGCCTTTGGATTTTAAAACGGATCGAGTTATATTTATAACCTTAAATTTTGAAAATTTGGCGGGCGCGTAGCTCAGTGGTAGAGCAACACCCTTTTAAGGTGAAGGTCGGTGGTTCGACCCCACCCGCGCTCACAAAATAAAACCTCCTATTCGGGAGGTTTTTTGTTTATGATTATACTTGCTGAATCAATAGTTTGAATCTTATTGATGTGTTTTAGAGATTTGAATATTTATTTAAGCGTATTTAATAATTAAATTTTTATTTCCTCTTCTGTTTTAACAACATTAATGGGGTATGAAGCAAAAACAGACATAAATGTTGCCCCCATTTTTATCAAACTAGAGTTTGTAATTAACCAGATACAATCTATCTGATTTTTCATTTCTTTAAGAGCGGATTGCCAGATATTTCTTGCGCTTGGGTCATAACCTGTCATTTTATTACAATCCCATAAGAGAACAATTTTTTCTTTTGGATAAGACTTGAATGAATCTTGCCAAATTTTAACTGCTGTTTTGGCATTCTCTTCAGTCAATCTATCGGCGAATGTGAATTTTAAACATTTCTTAGCTGTATTTTTACGCCATTCAATTCTCGGGCTATCCATTAATTTTCCTTGTGATTTTTAAAGTTACGATTTAGTCGTGTTTAAAATAACAAAGAAATAAAGACTTATAAATGATCTTTTATTAGAAAATTTTTGGGAGAGTGAATTAATTAAAATGCTTTTTCGAGAATTTGAAATTCGTTTTTATAAACCAAGCAATTATTTTGTTTGTAAACTCTATGATCTTAATTACAAATCTGTTCCTACCCAAAATCATACATTTATATAAAACCTCAGCAAATTCCGGGGTTTGTAAGTAACCGTATGCTTTATGAGGATTGGCAGTTTCATTAATTACATAATTGTTTGTAACAATAAAATCAATAGGTTTAATTTCGTATGTATTTTCTTTGAAGTCGTCGGCAAGATTATAATTCATTGCTACTTTATCTTCTAAATCCGAAAAATTGGACCAGTTCTGTGTAATGTTCTCCGGCGTTGCAGCGACGAATAATTTGTTAAACTTTTCTTTAAATTCTTGTGCGATCTTGCTGATAACGATAGGAATTCCAAGCGGTGAGCCGATTGTAATAAATGTATTAACTTTTACATCTGCCAGTCGAAGTACGAAAACATCATATGCAACAATCGTACCCATTGAGTGAGATATTAAAAATATTTCACGTGTTTTATATTTGTTTAAAACATCGGTTAATCTTTTTCTTATTAAATCTCTAACACATAAAGAGCCATTTGTTGAATCTAAATTCTTTTTACTGTAGTAGGTTTCCAAATCTTTAAAATATTTATGAATAATATAGTCGGAAATAAAACCAAAATTTATTGTGTTGTCGTCATTCAGGAATAGCTTGTCCAATTGCCTTTCAACGAATGAAAGAACTTTTTTGCGTAGTTCGTGATTTTCAACTTTATTGCTTTGAGTACATTTAACGAAAATTTCATCTAAATAATACTGATTGTTAACATCGGTTATTTTTTCATCGAGGGGTTTTTCATACAGCACATCGGCCCAATAAACCATTTCTATTTTGGGATTGAAAACATATTTACCAATTCCTTTCAAACCTTCTTTTATAGATTGCCGCCACCATTTGGTTAGTAATTCTTTAGATGGTTTATTTCCTAATCCATGGATGCAGATTATAATTTTACGCAATTGTATGCCGTTGTTAGATTTATAGGTCTTTCTTATTAGTCAAAAGCAATTTATGATTACGTGTAATAATAATCCAACGTAATTTCTACAAAGCAAATTTACCGCTATATTTAATTAAGAGAGGGACGTTCGTTGAACGTCCCATTAATATTGGTTGTAAAGAAAATTAATTGTTGTATTTAGCAACGGCTAACTTTTCAAGTTCGCTTTTTAATTGTTTCGGAAGAATTACCGAATCGTAGTATTTGCCGTCTTTACCTTTTTCGCTTGGCGAAGCGACAAATAATCCTTTGGCCCCGCTCACAATTCTGAAACCTCTGATTGTTATGTCATCATTTGTTTTGAAATCGAAAAAAGCCGCGGTTTTTCCGTTGCCTGCATTTTCGAGTTTGTTCATTCTTACTATTTCCATTTTTCACCCCAATTAGATTATTGATTAATGTTATAAATGTTATTAAGTAATTGCAGCTGAAAAAAATTTTAAGGAGGGTTGCCTGAATACATGTTCACCTCGCCGGTTTATTATTTATTAAAACTGGAAAAGGAGAAAAATGTTTTTAACGCAGAAATCAATGCAATAAAGTACCGGGAATAAAAATCATCAAAAAATTAGAAGGAGGAAAAGAAAAACAACAGTGTTGCAAATAAGCGACCAAAACTACAATACAGCACTGAAAAACAATGCCGATAATTATTTATTAATTCGGTTTGTTTACTAAACTTAAAAAACAATTATCTTTTACAATAGAACGCTATAACCTCTACAATGCTACTAAGTTTTAAATCAGCATCTTTGATTTACTGGTTAAACAACACAAACTAATTGATTCGAGAATATTTGTCTTGATACTGCCCAAAATAACTACCAAGAATAAGTGTATTTGTTTTCAGAGAAAAAATGATATAATTAAATCGTTTAGAAGTACGCCAATCAAAAAAAGTTAATGTGTCAGTTGTATTTGGGAGGACTGACTTATATAAATTAAACTTGTCACTAAAAAATACAGTATCATTATGAAATTCTTTAAAAGTGAAATCATGTGTTATTATAATCGATCGGGTGCTGTTTAAAGTTTGTTCACTTAGTACTTGCCCCAAGCTATCTACAAATTGTGTCCAATTCCAAGTACCAGTAAGATTTTCTATTTTTACAGGAACTTCTTGTTCGTCTGATTTACTTGACGTAAGGATTGTATCACAACCTATGATCAAAACCATTAGAAAAGTTAAATACCAATATTTTTTCATATATAACCATCCTATCTTTGTTACCCAACGGCGTTGCAAACAACAGGCGTCGAAGAATGGAGTGCCAAGTAATAACAACAGTTTATGTTTTAAATAAATACTTGAATAACAATCAACTTGTTATTGTTACTATCCACAATTATTGGAAAATGAGGCGTTGAAAAACGGCGCCTGCCTATATTGTCCGGTTAACTACAACTTTATATGGTTAACAAAGTACTTATTTTATTTATTGTTTCTATTAATTGCGATTTAGGTAATTGGCAGATATACTCAACTTCTCTAGCTTTCCAATCAAGATTTTTTATTTGATCAGATAATATTACACCACTGATATCTAAATTTTCAGGAAGTTTTACTTCGAATGGATAATCCTTGATTTGACTTGTGATTGGGCAAAATATCGCAAGATTTGTTTTACCGTTATATACTAACGGAGAAATCACCAAGGCAGGTCTTCTGCCAGATTGTTCGCGTCCGGATTGTGGACTGAAAGTTAACCAAACAATATCTCCACGATCGGGAATATACTGCTTTGATTTTACCACTGCTCCGCTCCAACCTTCTTCCCGAATTCAATTTCACTATGAAGATTTGATTTCTTTATTCCAGATACCAATTCTTCCAAACTATATTTTTTCTCTTCGATTGGCTCTACAATAATTTTGTTATTGTCCAGTGTTAGATTTACGTATTCGTCTTGTCGAATTTTTGATTGGAAGGCAAATGCTTTTGGAATTCTTAAAGCTAAACTATTACCCCATTTTTGAATTTTGATGCGCATTTTTACCTCTTTCAATTGTTTCTACAAGAAAGATACATAAGATGCTAGAGTTTTTCAATAAACAGAATAGCAGACTATATTTTTATAATTACCCAATTTTAACAATATTATTAAGTAGAACAATTTTTAGCGTTTTTAGAAAATATAAGATGTAAAAATTATTTTACATCTATTTGATAATTACATGAATGAATCCTACATTTGCACAGCATGAATAAATCTAAAAGAATATTGAATAACAACTGGTGGTGGTGGAGAACAATTTCTCTGCCGTCCTAGAGCTGCATAAATTTTAGACAAATAAAAGCCGTGGATGGTATAACCGTTCACGGCTTTTTTGTTTCTGGGAATCCGTGAACCTGCCCGGCAATTTTTTCTTATAAAATAAAGAGGTTCGTATGTCTAGTAACAAAATCGTCTTTCTCGAACAATCAAAATTACCAACACATTATTACAATATTTTAGCGGATATGCCTGCTCCGATGGCGCCTCCTCTGCATCCCGGTACAAAAGAACCAGCATCAGCCCAGGATTTATCAGCAATATTCCCGATGGATCTGATTATGCAAGAAATGTCCGGCGAACGTTATGTTGAAATACCAGATGAAGTGAGAGACCTTTACAGAATCAGCCGTCCCACACCATTAATACGCGCAGCAAATTTGGAAAATGAACTTGATACTCCCGCAAAAATTTATTTCAAGTACGAAGGCGCAAATCCAACCGGAAGTCATAAAACAAATACATCGTATGCACAGGCATATTACAATAAGAAAGCAGGAATTAAAAAACTTGTTACCGAAACGGGCGCGGGGCAATGGGGAAGTGCGCTTGCTATGGCTTGTAAACATTTCGGAATGGAATGCGAAGTTTATATGGTGAAGGTAAGTTATAATCAAAAACCTTACAGAAGAACTTTTATGAGATTATTTGATGCGACTGTTCATGCAAGTCCGAGCGAATTAACTAAAGCAGGCAGAGATGTTTTGGCAAAAGATCCCGATTCACCGGGCTCACTCGGTATCGCGATAAGCGAAGCTATTGAAGTTGCTGTTCAGCGTGATGATACAAACTACAGTTTGGGCAGCGTACTTAATCATGTAATGCTTCATCAAACAATAATAGGCGAGGAAGCAAGAATGCAGATGGAAATGGCCGGGGACTTTCCCGATATAGTTATTGCATGCGCAGGCGGCGGAAGCAACTTTGCAGGTATCGCATTTCCATTCTTACGTGACAAATTAAACGGCTCTAAAAATAATCTCGAAGTAATTGCCGTTGAACCGTCTTCGTGCCCTACTCTGACGACCGGTAAGTTTGAATATGATTTTGGAGACGAAGCAGGCATGACTCCATTATTAAAAATGTACACGCTCGGTCATGAATTTATTCCGCCGAAAATTCACTCGGGAGGTTTGCGCTATCATGGAATGGCGCCGACAATTTCTCATCTTTTTAATCTTGGAAAACTCAGCGCGGTTGCCTATGATCAATTGGAAGTCTTTGATGCAGCAAAAATATTTGCTCAAACGGAAGGTATTGTACCCGCCCCGGAAAGTGCGCACGCAATTAAAGAAGCAATATCACAAGCGTTGAAATGCAAAGAAAGCGGCGAAGCTAAAACAATACTTTTTAATTTATCGGGTCACGGATTTTTAGATCTTGGCGCTTACGAATTATATATAGATAAAAAAATGGATTAGTTTTTAGTTTGTATTCCCATGCCTCTGCGGTTATTTTTTACCGCAGAGGCACGGAGTTCACAAAAAGAATCTTAGTTTTGAGTGCTGCCGGTTACAGTGGAAGTTGCGTTTTGTCCTTTACTTCTTTCGATTGACTGCAAAGCTAAATAGTTCGCGCCGAATTTATTCAAATTCTCTAATTCGTTATCAAACTGGTTGTAATGTCTTTCTTCGTCAACAACCAAACTTTCGAACAAATGTTTTGTAACGGAATCGGCATTGGCGGAACATTCCATCGCAAATTTATTATAATCTTTAGCGCTGCTTTCTTCCATAGCTGTTGCGAGTTTCAACATTTCCGCAACATCATGAATTTTCTTCACCGGTGAAGAAGCAACCATTTCCACTTCACCCTTTAGAAATAATATTCTGTCTGCGAGTTTTTCAATATGAAGCATTTCTTCAATTGCTGTGCGTTTAAATAAATTTGCGAGCAGATCAAATCCTTGATCGTCACAGTGAAAATGTAAAAACATATACTGGTGCACAGCGGAAAGTTCGTCGGCAACTGCTTTGTTTAATAATTCAATACTCTTGGGATGCATGTTCACTCCTTGTTTTAGTTTATGATTTTTCTTCTTTCAAAATTCACTTTCTAAAAATATCAAAAATATGATACCCATTTCTAAAATATTTCATCAAATTACTTATTATTGAATATCACTTTTAAGAAAATATACATGGAAGCTTATTTACAAATAATTATCGGAAGCACTCTTTTAAGCATTGTTCACGCGCTAATTCCAAGCCACTGGCTGCCGATGATTGCAATCAGCAAAGCGGAAAAATGGACACAAAGCGAAATGCTGAAAGTAACCGCAATCACCGGTTTTGCCCACACACTTAGCACTGTTATCATAGGTATCGTTGTCGGGTTAATCGGCTACAAATTATCTGAGTCGTACCATTACATAACTCATTATGTTGCGCCGATAGTTTTAATAGGACTTGGGTTGATTTATTTCTTTTTAGAATACAGACATAGTTTAATAAAAAATAAACAGCACCATCATCATCATATCGATGTTGAAGATATTATTAAGAAGAAAAAAAGTAAACGTTCGATAATAGCAACGTTGAGTATCGCAATGTTTTTTTCACCGTGTCTCGAAATAGAAGTTTATTATTTTACAGCCAGCCGACTGGGCTGGATAGGTATCGGTATCGTTTCGGTAATATATTTTTTTGTTACTGTGGTTGGAATTATACTTCTAGTTTATCTTGCATCGAAAGGAGTAGAAAAATTAAAATGGCATTTCCTCGAACATCATGAAAAATTAATAAGCGGTATTATTCTTGTACTTGTAGGTTTAATGGCCTTCTTTGTAGA
>CAZRMG010000154.1:0-6924 GCA_964601095.1 uncultured Melioribacteraceae bacterium
AACACCTGAGCTAAGAATCAAAAACCATAAACTCGACCCAATAAAAACTCCAACAACAAGCAGTGATGCAGAAATATAACTGAGTCCTTCTGCGAATCCGAGTGCTGCAAAGATGGCAATAAAAGCAAAGATTGTTAAGGGATTTGTAAGCGTTAGAAATACAGTAGAAAAATATGATTTTAACATTCCCCCATTGTTAATAAGAACCTTTGGGTCTTTCGGTTTAGCTTTAAATGTTCTGACACCAAGAAAAAGAAGTAACGCTCCACCAACGAGCCGTATCCAAACTCTCTGACTGTTAAGAGTATCAGAAATAAATGTAAGCCCAAATGCGGCAATGCTGGCATAAAGCAAATCTGCAGTTGCAGCTCCAAAACCTATAATTAATCCGCGCAATCTTCCTTCGGTTAAAGTCTTGCGGATACATATAATTCCAATTGGTCCAAGCGGCACTGCCATCGCAAAACCAATCAGTATTCCCTTAACAAAAAAAATAATTTCCATATTACGTTTATTAATTAAGGAGTATAGTAATTATTATTAATCATTAAATAAGATTTAATCTTTTCTTGTAAATAAGTCTTTGAGCGCCGTATCAATAATATCGACATCCTTATTGAATCTATTTTTAAATTCTTCCCATTTGTCTTTTCCTTCATACTTATATTCTTTAATCATTTTCCTCAGCTCGATATTTCTTTGCTCTAATTTCACAACTTCTTTTTCGTACTTAATTTTAAATTTATTACTCGCAGTTTTGATTTCGGTTTTGAATTCAGCAATTCTTTTTTCATTTGCAATTATTCTTAATTCCGCCTTATTCTTAAATTGCTGCCATTCCATTTCATATTGTGCTTCAGCCTCTTTAAGATCTTGATTTGCCTGCTTGACATCTTCTTTGGCGTCCTCAACTTTTTTTTCTCGATTTTCGTTACAGCCAAGTATTGCCAATACTGCAAAAAACGCAATAATTATTAAAATGAAATACTTTGTTTTCATAACTCTCCTTTTGATTTATTTAATTCATTTTGCTCAAAAGTATTCTGTAAATAAATTTTTATGACTTCGAAAATATTTCTTGTATTTCTTCCTTAGTTTTCCCGAGTTTCTTTTGCAATCTTCCCACCAATTCTTCTTCCTTACCTTCTATAAAAAGTAAATCATCGTCGGTAAGATTTGCGAATTGCTGTTTAAGTTTTCCCGCAAGTTCATTCCAGCTTCCTTTAATTATTTGCGAATTCATTTGGTGCCTCCCAAAATTTTTGTAGATAAACTTCTTAAAAGAAGACCCGTATTATTAACGGGCTTCGATTTTAAAGTAATTGATTAATAATTTATTTAGATGCACGGCCAACAACTATTTCAACACGCCTATTATTCGCTCTGCCTTCCGCGCTGTTATTATTTGCAATAGATCTGTCTTCGCCAATTCCGTGCGCTTGTATCAAATCACTCGGGTATCCTCGTGAAATAATATATGAACGCACTGCATCAGCACGCTTCTGTGATAACACCTGGTTGTGGTTTGATGAACCTTGCGAGTCGGTATGTCCTTCAACAGTAAGCTTACGTTCTTTTGTGGTAAGTAATGCTTCTGCAACCTCATTCAATTTATTTTGTGCTGCCGGTAAAAGCGCCGATTCATTTGAAGCAAAAAGTACACTTCCTGAAAGTGTAATTACAAGTCCGCGTTCTTCTTCTTTCGCCTCAAGCTTAGCAAGTGCCGCTTCAGCATCTAACCTTGCCTTTTGTTCTGATGCAAGTTGTTCTGCTTTAAGCATTGCTTCCTTTTCAGAAACAGCTAAATCTTCTTTTGTGTTTTTTAGAATTTCAGTTTGAGTTGTTTGGTAATCTTTGTTTGCTTTTTCAGTTGCTGCTTTTTCTGCAGCGCTACTTGCGAGTCCTTCTGCCATTTTTGCTTTTCTATCCGCAACATAAGCAAGGTCCTTCGTATTAAACGAATTTGGTTCGTCTAGAAATGATTTTTCTGCAGTGGCTAAAGCAATCTGAGCTTTATGCAATTCTGCCGGCACTAATTGTGCCGCTTGTCCCATGCTTGCTTTTTGGTAAGCTTGGCGTGCGTTAACAAGTTCGGCTGGGGGGACACTTGCAGAGCAACCGACGAGCATTCCAACGAATGCAACGATGATAAAATATTTAATGAGTTTCATTTTAATTTCCTTTTTTTAAATTACTTATTGTCAAGTTGCAGTTTTTTTACACGTTCTAATGCTAGAGCTGCTTCAGTTTTGTCGGTATCTCCGTGCGAAAGAACTATTGCTAATTCGGCATCTGCTTGTGCGCATTTTAGCATTGATTCTGCCTGTTCTTTTTCTCCATTTTCCGCAAGTACTTTGGCTTTTTCCAATTCTTCTTGTGCAAGTTGCAAATAAAGAGATGCTTTCGGAACTTCGGATGCACCAACTTCTTGAGCTGCACGGATAGCAGAAGTGGAAGCTTCTTTATTAATTACCTCCGGACTACTTCCGCAACCGGTAATCATAATAGCTATTAGAAAACTTCCAGCTATTATGGTATTGTGAATAAGTTTCATTGAATCCTCCTATTAAATTGTTTTGTAATGTTTTTTCAAATTTCTGTTATTCTCAAACAGACAATAATTTTTGACTTCAAATTAAAGTACCGATGATTGCTTCTAAATTCTATCGGGCAAAGGGATGAAAAAAGGACTACATCTTTTAGGTGAGTAGTTTTATTCTACATAAAAATTCTTCTAAATTATTTTTTTATTTCCCGTTCCCAGTTTTAATCAACAGAATAAATTTTTGATTAACCGTTTTCCGTTTGATTCAAAAGTTTCGCTCATAGTTGTTAATATTAAACTTGCGGAGTGATATGAATAGATGTAGTTCCATAATTAAATATCTTTGAAAGAATTCAAAACTTTTTTTTCGGGCGAGAAATGGAACTTGCAATAGAAATTTTTCTTTTACTTTTTTAATAAACCCAGCTGTAAATGCTACTTGAATTTCCAGCTGGGTTAAGAAGTTGTATGAGCATCGAAAGACCAACAAGCATACAAATTAGACTCTAATTTGTATCTCTAACCACTTTATTGATCTTTTTATTGCTGGGTAATTATAAAAGAAAATAATTAGTTGAACAATCGTCCAAAAGGATGAAAAAAGAACTACATCGTTTGGGTGAGAAAAGAATATTTCATGGTATGGCGCGGTGTCAAAAACAATGCGATACTATTTTTAATACAGAGATTATTCACTTCTAACTAAATTTAAAATCCAACAACATCAGCTAACCCACTTCGAAGCGCAAACCAAACAAACTGAAGAAAATTATCTTCGGGATTACGCACATATTTTATTTCGCCTATTTTCATATCATCGTTTTTATCCGGCATATTAGTTCCGCGTATGACAAACATTTCACCAATTAATGATTTCATCTGGTTAAATATTCCGTTTTTACTTCCGGTATTTTTATTAAGAATCGATACTGATAAATCTTTGTATGCGGTCCGCAACGTACCTCTTGCCTTTCCGGAACTAACATTAATATTATATTCAGCAGACTCAATATTCCCTGAAGTAATTTGATGATGTTCGGCCGGTTCAATAAATGAATTTAGTTCTATCAAATTCATAGCGCTAAGTGAGCCGGAATATTGCAAAGAAAAATCCGGCGATGTTAGCGGTATTTTCATCAACACTTTCATTTTCCCGGAATTCATAAATATTCCTTCGCCATTAATAACAGTGGTATCAGAATGTGTCGAGTGATTAGCAATACCGCAAATAAAAACATTCATTTTATTAAACGTAATAATTCCCGGCTTTGCTTTAACGGCATATCTTTCGGAATATTTTAATCGCCCGTTTATGATATTCAAACTATCTATTTTAATTTTTTCTTTTATTGATGATAAAGCTTCGTTCGGCATTTGTGGATTGGAAGTGATTTTATCGAATGGTTTATCCATGTTTACCAAAATATCTGAATAGGCATCATATATGTTAATGCTTCCGGCTTTATATATATTTCCTTCCAACAATGGAACAAAATCCAAACCGGATATTTTTATTTGACGAATATTAAAACGAAATCTAGTCTGTCTGAATTTATTTTTCGCAAAGGATGTTTCATCATCAATTAATGAAAAGTACTTTATCGAATCGGCAGTCATTACTGAGTCATACGCGGATAGGTACAACTTTTCAAAGTGAAGTATATTCTGAGATTGGCGGAAATCAAATGTGATATTTTGCGCGTTGATTACTGAATTTGAAAAATCACTTGCGGTAAAGTTATTCTGCAAAAGAATTTTTATCCAACCGATTCCGCCAACGGAAAATGAACCAACGCCTATTGATAACATAGAGTCGGTGCTTTTCAGCATTATAGAATCAACACCTAATTGATTCTTCCAAATACTATAGTGTATATCTCCAAGTTTAAGTGAATAAGCCGGATTAGCTTCATTGAATGCTTTTATAATTCTATCCTTTAAGAAAAAGTTTATTAATGGATCGTGAAAAAAAATAAATATTAGTACTGCGATAAATAGGATTGATCCAATAACAACACTTGAATGTTTCGCGATTTGTTTCGGTGATAATTTTTTCCAATTAATAAAAATATTTTTGAACTGCTGTAGATTCTTCATTCTGTACGTTTCTTTTTGTTTAATATTGGTGTTGAACCCTCAATGAATTTTTCTGATCCAAGAAGTACGGCAATCCATCGTGTATTTTCATTGCTTTCAAAAGCAAACTTCATAGCCATTGTAAGCGGTATGCATAGTATAGCGCCGACTAAACCGAGCAAACTGCCCCAGAAGATCAGCGAAAGAAAAACAACCAAAGTAGAAAGCCCGAGTTTTCTACCCATAAGCCGCGGCTCAATTACATTACCTATAATAAATCCGATTAAAATATTTCCGGCAATTACCAGCAAAGCGCTGCCCATACCAATTTGGATAAGAGCCAAAAGAGCCGCCGGAACTGCCGATATAACTGCGCCAATATTTGGTACATAATGAAGAAGAAAAGCAAGAAAACCCCATAGTATCGGAAATTGAACTCCGAGTATTTCCATCCATAAAGCAATTAAAATTCCCGCAGCGAGGTTTATGATAGTTTTAATTACCATATAGCGTTTCATATCACCAACAAATTTTGCGAATTGTGGAAATGCCTTTTCGGGATCGCCAAGAATAGCCCGGACTTTTAATGGAAAACTTGATACTTCAAGCAAAATAAATGTTACCGTAAGTAGAATAAGAACAAGATCGGAAAGCATAGAGCTTAATCCAGTAAGTAAACCGGCAGTAAGTTTCATTATAGCTTCCGGATTAACATACTCTAGAAAAAGCTTTTCGTTGACTACAAAATTTTTACTTGTTAAAAGTAGACTAAGTTTAGCAACTTGTTCCCGGATGCGTGATTGTAATACTGGTAGTTCATCTGAGAAACTGCTGATTGATGTTCCGATTTGAGCGCCAATAAGTAAAAGAATAATTATCATTACCGCCATAACGATAAGCACGGCAATTCCCGAAGGAATATGTTTATCCTTTAACCAAATTACTGCCGGAGCTCCAAGTAGAGCAAGAAATATAGAAACAAGGAAGAGAACAACAACCGCTTGCGCGAGATTAATTCCTGCAATTATAATTACAAGAGCAGCTGCAAAAACAACGTATTTTGTTCCGTCAATTTTATTGTTGATGCTATTCATTTATTAACCGGTAATATTTCATAAAATTAAAATCCCCACAACAGCCAGCTGCTTTTTGCTTTCTTCATAAGAATATCAAGTCCGGCGGCTCCATTTTTCAAATGAATAAAAGTAGAATCGATATTATACGCTGTCGTCGGATCCATTAATAATCGACCTACAGTTCCTTTGCCAGATTCAATGCTTTTTGTTATGCTGGCTAAATCGCTTGTGATATCGTTTGCATTTTTGATAGTACCCTTTATGGATAATATCTCGTCGTCAAAATCATTTGCTTTCTCCATAAAATTTCTAAATTCATCCGAGCCCTTTTTCAAATTAATAAAAGTAGTTTCGAACGTTTGTCTCCATTCTGGATCCATTATTAATTTGCCAATTGTGCCTTTACCAGATTCAATATTCTTTGTCATACTTGCTAAATCACCGGTTATGCTTGCAGTATTTTCAATAGTTGTTTTTAACGTTGTCAGAATATCGTCTATATCAATCGGCATACTTGTAGCAAGAACATCGTTGTTTTCAATTCTTTTTTTACCGCCGGTTCCGGGATTTATAATTAAAGCTTTATTACCCATAAGTCCTTCCGAACCGATACTCGCAATAGCATCTTTCTTTATAAACTTCCGCGCATTTTCATCAATCATTATTTCTACACTTACGGAAGTGTCGCTTATAATAGTAATATTATCAATGGTTCCTACATTCACTCCCGATAGACGAACGTTATTGCCAACTTGGAGTCCGGAAACATTTTTAAACACTCCTGTTAACCGAAAGGTACTTCTGAATAATTGCTGCTTTTCACCAATAAAGTATATTCCAACTATAAGCAGCGCAATCCCAAGGGAAATAAATATCCCCAATCTTACTTTGTTGGATGTATTTTTTTTCATTTTATCTATTCTCAATCGTTGTCTTAATTTTTATTCAAAGAACGATCTTATCCACGGGTCTGTTGATTTTTCAAGTTCTTCATATGAACCTTCCGCGGCGCATACGCCATCTTTGATCACTATAATTCTATTTGCCGTTAGTTTGGCGCATTCAATATCATGGGTGATTATTATAGATGAAGTGTTATATTTTTTTTGCACTTCAATTATGAGATTACTTATTTCTTTAGAAGTTATTGGATCGAGTCCGGTTGTTGGTTCATCATAAAGCATAATCTCAGGTTTTAAAATCAAGGTGCGCGCTAAACCCAATCTT
>CAZRMG010000155.1:0-6916 GCA_964601095.1 uncultured Melioribacteraceae bacterium
TATTACAGTTCATAAACGCGGAAGTGAAAATACTTTATCGATAAATGATTTTGATTTTTCAATCCCTATTAAACATTATAAATCTAAAAACGGTAATGTTCTGTATTTGTTCGATAATAATTCAGGCAAATTAAAACGAATATTACCGGGTAATATTTTTTCCGACACTGTCGTCGAAGATGTCTTTGAATCCAAAACCATCAATAGTTATATTGTTGCGCCGATTAATGAAAAAAAGGATATACTAATTTATACCGATTACGGCAGCAACTTAATCAACTTCAAAACAATTCAATGAAAAAATCATTTATATTTTTTTTGCTTTTAACATGTATAGTATTGAATGCGCAAAATTTGGATTCTCTTTACAATACCTATGTTAATAATAGAATGGGCGTTCCAACCAACATCAAAGCTGACGGGATTTTTTCCGTTATTGATCAACCGCAAAAATGTGCGTTTGGTATAGCGAACGAAATAAAAAATAATTTGCACCGGTTTACTTACGGGCAACAAATTGTATTGCAAAAATTACTTAACCGTCCTTCGACCGATACAAGCATAGTAAGTCCTAAAGGTTATTTTAGAATTCATTTCGATAAATCAAAATTACCGGATTATGTACCGGATGCCGTGAGAAATAATTTATCTTCCTCGCAGCTTGAAGTATATAAAAGAATGTATTTGGATTCACTTGCAATTGCCGCCGATTCTGTTTACAACTTCGAAGTAAATATTCTTAATTATCCGCCACCGCCCGCGGACGGAACAGCCGGGGGAGATGATAAATATGATATATATATTGTTTCTATGCCGGGCTATTACGGTGAAACCGTCGGCGATGAAACTATAGGTGAATTCCTTTACACAAGCTATGCAAGAATTGATGATACTTTCACCAACACAAACACAAAAAGATATGACGGCGCTCGCGTAACAATTGCGCACGAATTTCATCATGCTATTCAAATGGGTAATTATGGTTTGAAAACCGACAATAACAATAACCATCTCGATGTTTTCTTTTATGAAATTACTTCCACATCTATGGAAGAATTTGTATTTGACGAGGTTAACGACTACTATTTTTATATGAATCATTTTTTTAACAACCCGGCAAAATCATTTTCGAAATTTGCTAACAGGAATTACGACGGTTACGACTTAGCAATATGGAATTTGTTTATGAAATCCCGCTTTGATATCGATATAATAAAAAGAACATGGGAGTTGATGAAGAACGACAGGGCAATGAACGCAATTGCAAATGCAATTAACGAACGCGGTTCAAGCTTTAAAAAAGAATTTTCACACTTCGCGTTGTGGCTTTATTTTACGGGCAAGCGTGCTGTTCCCGGAAAGTATTTTGAGGAAGCGGCTAATTATCCGCTCGTGAGACCGATTATTACTTCGACTTTTTTTAAACCGGAAACTTCTTTTGATCATTCTTCTTTACCTTTGTCAATAAACATTTTTGCTTTTAATGATAACGATGGCGGTCAGGAAAATTCTTTTATTTCACTTATAGATAACTGCGACATAAGCAGCAGCATCGATGATCCGAACAGTACAAATACATTTAAATACAGGTTGTCAAATCAATCCTCTGACGGATTTAAAAAAATAATTGACGGCTACTATTCCAAACTTGAAAGCACAAGCGACTTTGTTTTTACAGAAACAAATATTTTTAATAATACTCCCGTTGACAGCGGCGTAGTTACAACTGAAGATATTGAATACCCGTTTCCGCAGCCGATGATACTTTCGCTGCATGAAAATATTTCATTGCCCGCAAATCAAAATGCATCCGGCAAAGCCGATGTTTACATTTATTCAATTGATATGGACTTAATTTATTCCGGCGTTCACAGCATTTACAATATGGAGAAAACAGTTGTGCAATGGAATTGCAAAGACAATAACGGCAACAAGTTGGCAAGCGGCGTTTATTTTTACTTTGTTAAATCCGGCGATGATATTAAAAAAGGCAAGTTTGTGATTATTGATGACAACTAATTACACTTTAACTTTAGATAAACTAGTAAAATACTTCGGGAGACGTTTAGTCTTTAACGGAATTGATTTCACTTTCAAATCCGGTAATGTTTACGGTATTTCAGGGCCGAACGGTTCTGGCAAATCAACACTTGTTAAAATAATAGCAAATCTTATTTCCCCTACGCGCGGAAAGATAATTCATCAATCATGCGGAAAAATTATTGAACCGGAAAAACTTCATGACTTTATAGGTTTTGTATCGCCGTATCTTTTTTTATATGATGAATTCACCGCCGAAGAAAATTTGATTTATATCTCGAATGTGCGCGGAATAAAATTCGATAATGCAAGATCCGATTATTTGTTTGAACAGTTTAACTTATTCGAAAGAAGAAATGATATTGTACGCGGCTATTCGTCGGGAATGAAACAGCGGCTTAAATTTATCTTTGCTCTTTTGCATAAACCGCAGGTGTTAATTTTTGATGAACCGACTTCCAATCTTGATAATTCCGGGAAAGATAAAGTTTATGAATTGATTGCTTCGGAGGGGAAAAATAATTTAGTACTTGTTGCTTCCAACGAGGATTCCGATTTACAGTATTGCAAAGAAATTTTGAAGATTGAAGATTTCAAAAACAATAAAAAATCTATATGAAACAAAAAATATTTATTGAGCTAAAAAGTAGTATATAAACGAAAATACATGAAAGCATATTCGCTATTTAAAAAGGATTGGCATTCCGAGCTGCGCACGCGTTACGCAATAAATGCGCTTGCGATGTTCATTCTTGTAACGATAAGTGTAATTATGTTTTCGCTTGCCAATGAAAAGATAAATGAATATTTAACCGGCGGATTGCTTTGGGTTGTGATATTCTTCTCGGCAATGTCGGGGCTTTCGCGCGCATTTGTTTCCGAAGAAGAACGCGGGACAACAATGACGCTTCATTTAATAGCATCACCTTCAACAATTTTCACAGGCAAATTGATTTTTAATTTGCTTCTTGTTTTTTTGATGAACTTTGCAATAACAGTTTTGTTCATGTTATTATTCGAATCATTTATCATAAAAAATTTTTTACTTTTTACCTTTGCCTTTATTCTTGGCAACATCGGCATAGCAATTTCCTCAACAATTATAGCGGCAATAATTTCAAAAGCTTCATCCAAAGGAACGCTTTATCCCGTTTTGTCTTTCCCGATTTTACTTCCGCTAATTCTTACGCTTCTTGAACTCACAAAATTTGCAATGGACGGAAATTCAGTTGAAAGTTCTTTTGTGGAAATTCTCGTCCTTGTCTGTTACGATGTAATTATGATTACAGCATCTTATCTTCTTTTCGATTTTATCTGGAAGGAATGACATTATTTACAGCGCTTTTTATTGCAGTTCTAAAATGAAAGTATGAAAAGGAAGAAAAATGCTGTATTTGAAGGAATTTGTGACTAATTAATATGGATATTCAAAATTTAAATCTATTTATCCACAAATAAATCCGACTTGGTTTATTACCCGCCGATTACTAAATTTGCCCGTTCTCTTCCAAACCGAGGGTTATTCTAAAACTAATTTGGCAAAAATGTGATCTATTGGAATGTTAGTCCTGATATTGTAAGTATTGGTCCTTTTACCATTCGCTGGTATGGTCTGCTGTTTGCATTATCGTTTATAGTTGGTTTCCAGATAATGACTGTGATATTCAAAAAAGAAAACAGAAGCGATGAACATTTAAACGATTTAGTTTGGTACATGATACTCGGCACCGTAATTGGCGCCAGATTAGGCCATTGCCTTTTTTATAACCCTGCTTACTATTTAGCACACCCGGAAGAAATTCTTATGGTTTGGAAAGGCGGACTTGCAAGTCATGGCGCGGCAATAGGAATTTTAACAGCTTTATTCTTATTTATAAAGAGAAATAAAGAATACTCGTTTTTATGGCTGCTCGATAGAATAGTAATTACCGCTGCCCTTGCCGGTTTTTTTATTAGAATGGGTAATCTTTTCAACTCGGAAATCTTAGGTGTACAAACGGATTTACCGTGGGCGTTTATTTTTGCTTCTGTGGATACTGTTCCGCGTCATCCGGCACAATTGTACGAAGCTATATCTTATTTAGTAATTTTTATTTTTCTAATAATTTATTATTTCAGAACTCAGGGAAAGTTCAAACAAGGTTTTATCTTTGGAATTTTTCTCACAGCACTTTTTATAGTACGCTTTTTAATCGAGTTTATTAAAGAAGATCAAACTTATTTTGAACAGGGGATGCCTTTAAATATGGGGCAGCTTTTAAGCATTCCGTTTATCCTTTTGGGCATATATTTAATTTTTAGAAAAGATAAAAAGAAAATCGTTATCCAATAACAAATTGAAAGTAGATATGATCGGTAAATTCATTATACATTTAACAAAAGTGGTACCTTTGTTTTTAATTGTTCTTCTTCCGTATGGAAGCATATCAAAAAGTTTACAGTATGATTCAACAAAAGACTCGCTGAGATTTACAAACGAAAAGCATTTAAGAAATATCCGCCAATTAACTTTCGGTGGAAATAATGCAGAAGCGTATTGGAGTTTCGACAATAAACAATTGGTTTTTCAAAGTGATTGGAGTAAAATTAACTCCCAAGGATGCGATCAAATATTTAAAATGAATATTGATGAAACTGCTTTCGAAAACGGCGAAAAGTATAAACTCGTTTCTACCGGAAAAGGAAGAACTACATGCAGTTACTTTTTGAAGGATGGAAACATAATATACGCTTCTACTCATGAAGCAGATGCCAAATGCCCGGAATCGGTAATGTTTTCCGGCGGAAGATACGTTTGGCCGATTTATAATAGTTATGATATTTATATGACTAACGCCGACGGTTCAAAACATATACTATTGATAGGCGGTGAAGGTTACGATGCAGAAGCAACAGTGTCCCCCGACGGAAAATATATTATTTTTACTTCTACTCGTTCAGGCGATCTTGAATTATGGCGTTATGAAATTGCAAACGGTGAATATTTACAGTTAACAAATACACTCGGTTACGACGGCGGTGCGTTTTTCTCGAACGATTCAAAACATATTGTTTGGCGTGCAAGCAGACCCGAAGGTGGAGATGCCGAGGCGTATAAAAAATTATTAGCCGAAGGATTAGTCGAACCGAAGGAATTGAATATTTTTATTGCTGATATCGACGGAAAAAATGTTAAACAAGTAACAGATTTACCGGGTGCAAACTGGGCGCCGTTTTTTCATCCAAACGGTAAAAAGCTTTTGTTCTGCTCAAACCACCATTCGCTCGATAAAGGCGGAAGAGTGTTCGATATTTTTATGATTAATATTGACGGCACTATTCTCGAACAAATTACTAACTCCGGTACGTTCGATGCATTCCCGATGTTTTCATTCGACGGATCGAAACTTGTGTTTTGTTCGAACAGAAATACTGAAAGAAAGCCGTCGCGCGATACAAATATTTTCATTGCAGATTGGATTGAAGAACCCGAAGAAGTTGATGTGAGTTTTAAGTCGTTACGTTAAAAAGGATATTTTATAATTCACAGAGCAGCAAGGCGTTTACTACCGAGTAAAACAGAGGGGAATAATGACGGAAAAAGATTTCGCTTCTAAATGGACAGACCTTGTTAAAGGAGAATTAAAAAATTTTCCCGATGATTTTATAAGCAAGGACAAATGCGAAGAAATTATACTGCCCGGTAAAATTCTTTTTCTGCCCTCTCCGCTTTTTAATTGTTACCAAATTATCGACGAAGTCGGGGAAACAATATATTCAACGGACGATCACTACAGAGCTAAATATATAATTTATGCGAACAGGACAAAACCGGTAAATCTTAAAATGCCGGTCACCGATTTGCGTGTTTACGAAGTTGTGCGCGATTATGAAAAGTATCTCGACAGTATATTAAAAGAAATAGAGACGGATTTTAAAATCACTTTTCCAAACTCAAAAGGATTTAAAAGAACATCCGCGCAAATATTTAATTCATTAAACCTTATACGCCATTAAATTGATTGAACTAAGCGAAAACATTACCGATTACATATCAAGACATTTCGGCAGCGGTTATTTAGAAAATTATAAAAGCTATTTTCACAGCGAATACAAACCTTACTTAAGAATATCGCCTTTCACAAATGCGGAATCACTCAAGGAAAATCTAAAACGTTATGAAATTGAATTGGAGAAGATTGAAAACATTTCGAATGCATTTAGAATTCTTAAAGGCGAAAAAGTAGCAGGTAAAACGCTCCAGTTTATTCTTGGGCAGTATTATCTGCAAAGTTTGTCGTCAATGATTCCCGCACTGGTTTTGAATCCCAACAGCAATGATGTTGTTTTAGATATGTGCGCGGCTCCCGGTTCAAAAACAACACAGCTCGCGGAGTTGATGAAAAATAAAGGGACTTTGATTGCAAACGAAGTTTCATTGGAAAGAATGAAAAGTCTTGTATTTAATATTGATAAGATGAATTTTGTAAATATCGGTGTGATGAAAAATAAAGGAGAATTGTTAAGTAAAATATTCGAAAACAAATTTGATAAAATACTTGTTGACGCGCCGTGCAGTGCGCTCGGCATTACTCAAAAAAAAGGTGAAGTAAGCAATTGGTGGAATGAAAAAAAAGTTCAGGGCATCGCGGAAATCCAGTACAAACTTTTGGTAAGTGCGATTAAAATGTGCAAAATCGGCGGTGAAATTGTTTATTCAACGTGTACAATATCTTTGGAAGAGAACGAACTTGTACTTGATAAAATTCTAAAAAAATATCCAGTTGAATTAATTGATATAGAATTACCGGTTAAAAGTACTGAAGCATTTTTAAAGTATAATGACGACGAACTCAACCGGCAAATTTCAAAATCCCGAAGAATTCTCCCTTGGGAA
>CAZRMG010000156.1:0-6909 GCA_964601095.1 uncultured Melioribacteraceae bacterium
TTGATTTGGTGAGCTTAACATTTCACGAATTCGGGCATGGTTTTATTAATCCAGCTATCGAAGAACAAGCAAAACTGATGGAAGAACTTGAGCTTGAAGATCTTTATGAACAGATTGAAGACAGAATGAGAAAGATGGCTTATTCAAATTACATTACTTTTTTAGATGAACTTCATATACGCGCAATGACAATTATTGCAATGGAAGATTATACAGGGACATCGGCTGAAACAATTAAAATGCTAAATCAAGAAAAGGATAAGGGTTTTTATCTTATTGATTTTACATACAACAAATTAAAAGAATATAAAGACAGCAGAAAAATATATCCAACATTTATAAATTATTTACCGGATTTGCTCAAAGAGTATTCTGAAAATAAGTCGGCACTACTTGAATTGGCAGAATAGTTTTATACTCCGGGTATATTTGTTTAATAAAGGGTGATAATTATGGAAGTAATTTCAGAAAGAATGTTCGACAAAGAAAGAATTCCATCCGAAAAGGAAGTATCCAAATTGATTGGTGCGACTAATTTTAAAAGATGGAAAAAAATATTAAAGTTTATCAATGATAATTATGAAGGAGTGTTTAAACAAGACGAATGGCTTTACGGCGGTAAAAAACATGGATGGTATCTTCGTTTCAAGAAATCAAAATCGTTCTGTCAATTCATCCCAGAAAAAAATAAGTTTTTATTGCTTATAGTTTTTGGTGCCGAAGAAAGAAAGCGGAGTTAATTCTAAAAGAACTAAATCCCATAATTCGTAAAAGGTATAAAGAAGCCAAAAAATTCTTTGACGGCAAATGGATGCTGCTTGATGTTGACAAAGATGAGTTAATTGAAGACATCAAGAAACTGTTGATACTTAAACGGAAACCAAAAAATTATACAATAAAAAATCTCATTAAACAATTGCACGATAAAAAATAGATAATAAATGTTTCAAAGAGACTTTATACTTCGAATGATAGAACAGTTCAGCAAAGTTCTTGCAAAAGTTCTTTTTAATAAAGAAGCAAAGAACTACGAAATTGCCCACGATGAAATAAGAAAAAGCTATAAAATAATTTTCGGGATTGATTGGGAAATAGTTTCGGCTTCGTCCCCGGATGAAATTTTATCTTTGTTAAAGTTTGGTAACAAAGATAAACCGGAAGCAATTATAATGGTTGCGGAATTAATAAAAGAGGAAGCAGACATAAATCACAGAATGGGGATTGGTTTAGAAGAATTGGTTTATCAATATCAAAAAGCTTTGTCACTTTTTCTTGAAGCAATTATCGCGAGTCCGGTTCATCAGACAAAGGAATATTTTGCTAAGACTGATTCAATAATTGATATAACAAAAAAATTTTCCTCCGAAACCAAGCTTATGCTAAAACTATTAAATTATTATGAAGTGCGCTGCAATTATACGAAAGCAGAGAATATATTGTTTGAATTGATAGATTTGATTCCATGTGAGATTAAAGAAGTTGGAATAAGTTTTTTCGAAAAATTAAAATCAAAATCCGACGAAGAGTTGTTGCGCGGAAATTTTTCGCTTCAGGAAATTGAACAAGGAATATCTGAGTTTTTAACACGTATTCAAAAATATTTATGATGCACCAGCGTTGATGCATAATTATTCATAAATATTTATAAAGGGTCTTGTATCTATCGGAATTGATTATTATAATCACATTCAAATTATGGACTTTTTATAATTGGCACTGCGAAACGTCAAATATTTTCAACACGGCATGCCGGCATCAACAATCGGCATCGTTACCACATTGCTTCTTACGGCCACATCCACGTGCGCCCCTTCAATGTTATACTGATTTTTTACGCTTCAAACTATTTATATATTATTAACTAAATTTTAACATCCAAAGGTGTATAGTATAAAATGAAAATACTAAAATTCGGCGGCTCAAGTGTCGGCAGCCCGGAAAGGGTTGAACAAGTTATTAATATTCTTATTGATCGTTATATTAAGAAAAAACAGAAGATTGCCGTTGTATTCTCGGCATTTCAAGGCGTTACGGATAAACTTATTGAAATCGGAAAACTCGCTTTTCAAAGAAATCAAAGTTATTTAAAGGAAATTGAATCCCTTGTAGCAAGGCATTACGTTGCGGCTATGCAATTAAATGTTGGTGATAACGATGAAGAAATTTCGAAAATTCTTGATCCCCTGTTTGATGAATTAAAAGAAGTTGTGCACGGCGTTTATCTTGTAAAAGAACTTTCACCTCGCACGCTGGATTACATTGTTAGCTTTGGCGAAGCTCTTTCGTGTTCAATAATATCCGCTGCGATAAGCAATAGAGGAATAAAATGCGAATTTCTTAATACAACTAAATTGATTAAAACAGACGATTCGTTCGGCAACGCAAATGTTGATTTCAAAACAACAAACAAAAACATTTCGGATTATTTTAAAAAACATAAAGCTCTTCAAATCATAACGGGGTTTATTTCATCAACACATAAAAATGAAATTACAACATTGGGACGCGGCGGCTCTGATTTAACAGCTTCAATATTCGGTGCGGCATTAAATGCCGAAGTAATTGAAATATGGACAGACGTTGACGGAATTTTAACCGCCGATCCGCGCAAAGTAAAAAATGCTTTCTCGCTTCCGTCGGTAACTTACGAAGAAGCAATGGAGCTTTCTCACTTCGGCGCAAAAGTTATTTATCCGCCCACTATGCTGCCTGCTCTACATAAAAAAATTAAGATTGTAATTAAAAATACGTTTAACCCGGATTTTGAAGGAACGCTTATTCTCGAAAAAGAATCATCCAAAAAATTTACTGTGAAAGGAATATCTTCTATTGATGATATTTCTTTAATTAGAGTACAGGGCGGCGGGATGGTCGGTGTTACGGGTACGGCGGGACGCGTTTTTACGGCGCTCGCACGTCACAATGTAAATATTATTCTAATTACACAAGCTTCCTCAGAACACACAATTTGTTTGGCTATTCCACCCAAGTATGGTGCGATTGCAAAGAAAGCCATTGAGAATGAATTCAAGCTCGAAATCATGGAAGGAAAAATCGGCGAAGTAAAAGTTGAAGAGAACCTTTCAATAATAGCAGTAGTCGGAGAAAATATGCGGAGAACTACCGGTATTGCGGGTATGGTTTTTCAATCACTTGGGAAAAGCAAAATAAATATTATTGCAATCGCGCAAGGTTCATCGGAATTAAATATATCTCTTGTGATTGGTAACAAAGATCTTTCAAAAGCTTTAAATGTTTTACACAAAGCAGTATTTAAAAAATAATTTTGAGGAAAGTTTATGAGTATTAAAAAAATACCCGTTGTAATTCTCGGTGCAACAGGCAGCGTTGGACAAAGATTTGTAGAATTATTAATTCATCATCCATGGTTTGAAGTTACAGAACTTGCGGCATCGGATAGAAGCGCGGGTAAAAAATATTCCGAGGCAACAAACTGGATTATGCAAACTCCTCTGCCGGATAAATTTGCGAACATGGTCGTCAAAAAGTGCGAACCGAATCTCGATTCTAAAATTGCTTTCTCAGGATTAGATGCTTCTGTTGCCGGAGAAATCGAAAGTGATTTCGCAAAGAATGGATATTACGTAATTTCAAACGCACGCAACCACCGCTTTGACGAAGATGTACCTCTCATGATTCCCGAAGTAAACCCGGATCATCTCGATCTTATAAAATCTCAAAATTATAAAGGCGGAATTGTTACAAATCCGAATTGTTCAACAATCGGAATGGTGCTTGCATTAAAGCCGCTACATGAAGCATTCGGTCTTGAAGCTGTTAATGTTGTAACAATGCAAGCGGTTTCAGGTGGAGGATATCCAGGCGTTCCAAGTTTGGATATTATAGATAACGTTGTTCCTTTTATCGGCGGCGAAGAAAATAAAATGGAAACGGAACCACTTAAAATTTTGGGAAATCTTTCTTCAAATAAAATTGAGAATGCACATTTTAAAATTTCGGCTCAGTGCAACCGCGTTGCAGTAATCGACGGTCATCTCGAAACAGTTCAAATTAAATTTAAGAACAAACCTTCGGCGGAAGAAATAATTAAAGTGTGGAAAGAATTTAAATCAGTTCCGCAGGAGTTGGATTTGCCATCTGCGCCTAAACAGACGATTACATATTTTTATGAAGACAAATATCCGCAGCCGAAACTTCATAGAAATATAGATAAGGGAATGGCGGCTTCGGTTGGGCGTTTGCGCGAGTGCCCGTTGTTTGATTATAAGTTTATTGTACTTTCGCACAACACAATCCGCGGTGCCGCGGGAGGTACAATTTTAATTGCAGAATTAATGAAAGCAAAAGGATACCTGGATTAATCATGACAAAAAAATCAATTAGAGTTTTTGCCCCCGCTTCGGTTTCTAATGTGGGTCCCGGTTTCGACATGATGGGTTTTGCACTTAATGAACCGGGCGACGAAATTAAATTATCGTACAACAACAAAAAAGAAATTCGGATTACAAAAATTACCGGCGACGATAAACGTCTTCCTTTTGACCCCGATAAAAACACAACTACGGTAGCAATAAAATCTTTATTGAAAAAATATAACGTGAATGTTGGTCTCGATGTCGAGATACACAAAAAAATGGGAATCGGGAGCGGACTCGGTTCGAGCGCGGCGAGCGCAGTGGGCGGTGTTTTTGCCGCGAATAAATTAATGAAAATGGGTCTGACAAATTCAAAAATGCTTGAGCATGCACTAGCCGGAGAATTTATTGCGAGCGGCTCTATTCATGCCGATAATGTTGCACCCGCATTGTTCGGCGGTTTTGTTTTGATAAGAAGTTACAATCCTGTAATTGATGTAATTCAACTTGATTACCCGAAAAATTTATTTTGTACAATAGTTTTTCCAGATATAGAAATAAAAACTTCCGAAGCTAGGAAAATCCTAAGTAAGACGGTTGATTTAAAAACCGCTATAGCACAAGCAGGACACGCATCGGCTTTGGTTGCGGGATTATTGACGAATAATTTTAATTTGATTGGAAGATCAACAGTTGATCACATAGCTGAACCGAAACGCGCGAAATTAATTCCATGTTATAACGTAGTCCGTGAAGCGGCTCTTTCAATTGGCGCGATTAATTGTAATATAACGGGTTCAGGTCCATCAATGTTTGCATTTTCAACATCAAAAAAGAAAGCCGAAGAAATAGGCGAGGCAATGAAAAAAGCTGCTGCGTCGAAAGGTTTGAAAAGTAAAATTTATGTTTCAAAGATTAATAAAAAAGGTCCGGTAGTTTTAGAATGAAATATTACAGCACAAACGACAAACAAAACTTAGTTTCTTTCGAAACCGCGGTGATGCAAGGATTAGCTGCTGACGGCGGACTTTTTATGCCCGTTGAAATTCCGAAATTTAGAAATGGTTTTGTTGAATCGATTGAAAATAGATCGTTTGAAGAGATAGGTTTTGAAGTTGCTGAAAAATTTATCGGCGGCGAAATTTCATCAAACGATTTGCAGAATATAATTTCAAGTTCAATTAACTTCCCCGCCCCGCTTTTTAATTTAAGCGACAACCTTTCCATTCTTGAATTATTTCACGGACCGACTTTGGCATTCAAAGATTTCGGTGCGCGTTTCATGGCTAAAACAATGGGGCATTTTGTTTCTAAAAGAGATTCTGAACTTAACATTTTAGTTGCAACTTCCGGCGATACAGGAAGCGCGGTAGCTTATGGATTTTATGATACGCCCGGAATAAATGTTTTTGTATTGTACCCAAAAGGAAAAGTTAGTTTAATACAAGAGAAACAATTAACAACTCTTGATAAAAACATTACAGCTATTGAAATCGACGGCACGTTTGATGACTGCCAACATTTGGTTAAAACAGCTTTTGTTGATGCAGAGTTAAATAAGAAAATGAATTTGTCTTCTGCTAATTCTATAAACATTGCGCGTCTGCTTCCGCAGTCTTTTTATTACATTGAATCATACAAGCAGATTCCAAATAAAAAGTTAAATGTTATTTATTCCGTTCCCTCCGGAAATCTTGGAAATATTACCGCAGGATTGATTGCAAAAAAGATGGGCTTGCCAATTAATAAATTTATTGGTGCCGTTAACGCAAATACTGTTTTTGCAGAATATGTAAACGAGGGAAAGTTTGAACCACGTCCCTCGATTCAAACATTATCAAACGCAATGGATGTTGGCAACCCAAGTAATCTTGTGCGTATTCAAGAAATTTATTCTAATATTTTGGAGGAAGTTCAATTCGATATTTATTCAGAATCGAACGACGACAATAGAACCCGCAAAGGAATTAAAGAGGTTTATGAAAAATATAATTATATGATTGATCCACATGGAGCGGTCGGTTATCTCGCGTTTAAAGATTACATCGAAAAGAATTCCTTGAAAGATTATTACGGGGTTGTTTTGGAAACTGCACACCCGGCAAAGTTCAAAGATGTTATAGAGGAAGAATTAAAGATAGAAGTTAAAATCCCCGAACGGCTTGCTGTTTGTTTAACTAAAGAGAAGAAAGCAGTTAATCTTTCTAAAGAGTTTAGCGATTTGAGAGACCATCTGTTATCTGCTTAATAAAAGTATGAATTATAAATATTTCGAGAATTCTATTTCTTCAACTCCAGCTAATTCAAGTATTCCTCTTAATGTGCCTATTTTTAATTCTTTATGATTTGGCACAACTGTGCCGATTGTTTTACCGAGCATTACTTTTTTTAGGATTATATGACTTCCCTTTTGGCGAACAATTTCAAAACCGAAATGTTTACAAAGAATTTTTATGCATTCCTCCCCGGAGATATTTTTAAGCACTTAGAGCAACCTCAAAAGTTGTAAATATAGTTTTTGATAATTTTTCGATTGGGAATTCTTCTAGATAAAGCTCAGTTGCTTCTTTGA
>CAZRMG010000157.1:0-6863 GCA_964601095.1 uncultured Melioribacteraceae bacterium
TTTGGTACTAAATATAATCAAAAATGAAATAGAGTTGAAACATAGAAAAATCGTTATTTGAAGAATCTTTAAAACAGGTGTAATAACAAAACGAAAAATTAATATTTAAGTATGATATACACGTTGTGTGAATTAACTATTATAAAAAAAATAGAACACGGATTATTATGATTAGTGATGATTATCGCAGATCATTTTTTTTCATTATAAATCATAACCTTCATAAAAATCCGTGTTCCGTTTATTCTTTGTTGAAATATTGTGTTTTCTTACATGTTTATTTTTAATTCACACAACCAGTGTAAGAAATGATTTTTCTGAAGAAACCATAATCAAACGGTATTGTGCTATTAGAGCGCATTAAAATCTTATGAATGAAAATTATGAAGAGAATATAATTAAAAAATTAAATTTGTTGGGATACACGAAACCGGCTTTGTAATAAGTGAAAACCAAAATCAAGTATCTAGTAACCAGTATCCAGTACTATTCTGCTTCCGGTTTCATATCGCGGGTCATTAATTCATAAGTAGCTTTAACGGGGTCTTTTTCTTCAAAAAGAATATTATAAACTGCTTTGCAAATAGGAACCTGAACTTTATGTTTTTCCGCAAGTTGAAAAACCGAACGGCTTGTTTCAACACCTTCGGCAACCATCTGCATTGATTTTAAAACTGCCTTTAATTTTTTCCCTTTTCCGATTTCTTCACCAACAAACCGGTTGCGGCTATGTTTGCTCATACATGTAACAATCAAATCGCCCATGCCGGATAAACCGGAGAAAGTTTCGGGACGTGCGCCGAGTTCGATGCCCAGACGTGAAATTTCAG
This sequence comes from uncultured Melioribacteraceae bacterium, assembly GCA_964601095.1. Classification (GTDB taxonomy): domain Bacteria; phylum Bacteroidota; class Ignavibacteria; order Ignavibacteriales; family Melioribacteraceae; genus JAEWUC01. The sequence continues at coordinate 831 of CAZRMG010000157.1, forward strand.
TAATACCGCGCGTCATGATTGCGGCTTTGGTGTTATCGCCGAATTTAGCACCATCAACAATACCGGCACCGATAGCAATTACATTTTTCAACGCACCGCCGTATTCAACTCCGAGCAAATCGGTTGTTGTATAAACCCTGAAGTATGAAGTAATAAAAGCAGATTGAATTTGTTTAGCGGTGAATTCATCGCGTGAGGCAGCAACAACTGCAGTCGGTATTTTTTTTGCAACTTCTTCTGCGTGACTGGGACCTGAAAGAACACCGATTTGCGAAAGGGAAATGTCTTTAATTTCATCACGGATTATTTGAGAAACTGTAAGAAGGGTTTCTTTCTCAATTCCTTTTGCAACGCTTACAAATGTTGTATTCTCGTAATCGTATTTTTTTATATGAGAAAGAACTCCGCGTATAAATTGAGAAGGAATTGCGAGAACAATCATATGTTTTTTCGTGCAGCTTTCCTCAAGTGAATGAGTGATCTTTATTTCTTTTGGAATCTTTATTCCAGGCAGTAAAATTTTATTTTCGCGTGAACGGTCTAATTTTTTTGCGTAGGATCTATTATATTCCCAAAGTGTTACTTCATGACCGTTATGGAATAATAGAATTGCTAATGTTGTTCCCCAGCCGCCGGCTCCGAGGACAGATATTTTCATCTGTTGACCTTTAGAATTATTAAATGAGGATAGAAGGTTTAAAGTTTCTCTTGTTCATGCTTTCATCTTTTTGCCAAGTATAAATAACACGAAGCCAAAGCAAAGTTATTTCTTTTTAACAAAAGATATTTTGCTTTCACTTCCATCCAGCAAGCGGGAAATATTTTTCCTGTGAGTGTAAATCACCAATAAAACAAGTGCTGTTATAAATGGAAGTAAAGTATGATAACCCGGAATATCTACATTAAAAATGTTTTCCCTAACAATAAGAATTAACGGAATTGAAAGTGCCGCAAGAATAGAACCTAACGAAATATAACGAGATATTGTAACAGTCAAAGTAAAAACAACGAGCGCTAAAAGCATGTCGATAGTAATAAGTGTCAATAAAAATCCTAAAGCAGTAGCAATACCTTTGCCTCCGCGGAAGCCGGCAAAGACTGTCCATATATGCCCTATTACAGCAGCAATACCGCAAATAATTTGAACGAGTGTAAAATCATCGAATGGAGTTGCATTTGTAAACGGGAAATTGTCGAGGTATAACCTTGCAATAATAATAACAGCTAATGCGCCTTTTAAAGCGTCAAGAATAATTACAGAAACACCCCACTTCCAGCCGAGTACACGGAAAACATTTGTACCGCCCGCATTGCCGCTTCCGTGTTCACGAATATCTATTCCTTTAACTAATTTGCTTACAATTATGCTGTTTGGAATTGAACCGGCGAGATAAGATAGAATTACAACTACGAGAAGATTCAGCATACTAATTACCTATTTATATTATGAATCATAAAGTGTTTGTATTTGGGTTACAATTTAATACAATTTGCCTATTTATTATCGGAAATTTTTGCAAAAATTTTAGCATCGTCGTTAGTTGTAATTTTAAAGTTTAAAGAAGAACCTTCAACAATTTTAATTTCATAGCCTGCATTTTTAACCAACATTGATTCATCTGTTCCAACAAAATTTTCGGTCTCGGCTTTTTGCATTGCTTGGCGGAATATATCATACCTAAAAACCTGCGGAGTTTGAGCATAATAAAATTCACTTCTATCTATGTAATTTTCAACAGAAGAATGGCCTTTTATTAAAGTATCCTTTGCTTTAATTGCAACAACAGAAGCGCCAAATTCTTTAGCGGAATTAATAGAGTTTATTAAAATGTTTTCAGGAAGAAGAGGACGGACTGCATCGTGGACTAATATTATATCGTCGCTATTTGCATTTAATAATTTTACTGCATTAAAGACCGAAAACTGCCTTTCACTTCCGCCTTCAACAATGTTTGTAATTTTTGTAAATCCATATTTTGATTTAATCTCATCTATTAGATGAAAAAATTTCTTTTGGGATGCAATAATGATATCGTCAATCAATTTACAATCTTGAAAAACAGAAATAGTGTATGCGATTAATTCTTTACCGTGGAATTTAATGTATTGTTTGGGGAGCGGATTGTTGATCCGCTTTCCAATTCCCCCGGATGGTATTATTGCGTAAACTTTCATTCAAAATATCCAAAAGAAAAACATCAAGTAATAAGTAATGCAAAAAATGATGCTTATATAATTAGCATTGCATCGCCGTAACTTAAAAAGCGGTAACCATCCTTCATTGCTTTTTTATATGCTTTCATCATGAATTCGTATTCAGCAAAAGCGGCTGTCAGCATCATTAATGTAGATTCCGGCTGATGAAAATTTGTTATGAGTTTTTTTGTTACTTTAAAATCGTATGGAGGAAAAATAAATTTATCCGTCCAACCGAAATTAGGTTTGGAAAGTCCGTCTGCAGTAACGCTGCTTTCCAATGCTCTGCAAGTGCTTGTGCCAACGACGAAAACATTTTTCTTTGCAAGCAGAGCTTTGTTAATCACTTTAGCGGTTTCTTCATGAATTTCAAAAAATTCGGAATCCATCCTATGTTTAGTTAAGTCTTCAACTTCTACGGGGCGGAAAGTACCGAGTCCGATATGTAAAATTACCGGAACAATTTGCACACCTTTCTTTTCAAGTTTTTTAATTAATGAAGGTGTAAAGTGTAAACCAGCTGTCGGTGCAGCAACCGACCCGTCTATCTCGGCAAATATTGTTTGGTAATCTTCTTTATCTGCCGGAATTGTGTCTCTTTTAATATAAGGAGGAAGAGGAGTGTTGCCGATTTTTTCAATTGCTTTGAATATATCGCCTGCGTCTTCGTTAAATCGAACGGTTCTTCCGCGTGAAGTTGTGTTATCAATAACTTCGCACCATAGCTTGTCGTTAAAATAAATTCTGTTGCCAATTCTAACTTTTCTCGCCGGGTCAACAATAACATCCCAAATATTTTCTTCTTTATTAAGTTCGCGTAAAACAAAAACTTCAATCTTGGCATTTGTTCTTTCTTTTTTCCCGAATAGGCGCGCCTGCATAACTTTGGTTTTGTTCACAACAAGAACATCGCCTTTATCAAAATAATCGACAATGTCTGCAAAATGTTTTTGTTCGATCTCGCCCTTGGCGCGGTTTAGAACCATCATCTTTGCTTTGTCGCGCGGAGAAACGGGATGTTTTGCAATTGATGTCTTCGGTAAATTGTACTTGAAATCAGATAATTTCATTTATGCTCCTTCTTTAGATTCTGAGTAAAACAATGGATCAATCACGTTATTACTTAGATCCATCGTCCTCCCGCAAAATGCGGGAGGAACTCAGGATAATGCTTAGCATTATTTTTTCTTTGCTACTTTTTTAACTGTTTTTTTAACATCTTTTTTGGGTGCTGCTTTAGCTGCTTTCATTTCTTTAACAACAGCCTGTGCTGCTGCCAATCTTGCAATCGGAACTCTGAACGGTGAACAGCTAACATAGTTCAAACCGATTTTATGACAGAATTCAACAGATTTAGGTTCGCCGCCGTGTTCGCCGCAAATACCGACTTTCAAATCAGGTCTTGTAGCGCGTCCGCCTTGAACAGCAATTTCCATCAATTTACCAATTGCTTCTTGGTCAATTGATTGGAACGGATCTTCGGGAAGAATTTTTTGTTCGAGATATTCAGGTAAGAATCCGCCGATATCATCGCGTGAGAAACCGAAGCCCATTTGTGTAAGATCGTTTGTACCGAATGAGAAGAATTGAGCAACTTCGGCAATCTTATCTGCAGTTAATGCAGCACGCGGAATTTCGATCATTGTACCTGTTAAGTGAGGAATTTTTTTCAAACCGAATTTAGCGCAAACTTCTGCGTGAACTTTTGTAACTAATTCATACTGATGTTTTATTTCGTTAACATGACAAGTAACAGGAATCATTATTTCAGGATATGGTTTTTTACCTTCGGCTAATAATTCTGCTGTTGCTTCGAATATAGCGCGAACCTGCATTTCGGTAATTTCAGGATATGTAATACCAAGACGCACACCGCGGTGTCCCATCATCGGATTGTTTTCATGCAATGAATCAGCGCGTTCGTTTAGTTCGCTTAAGGAAATACCTAAGCTTGCTGCAAGTTTTTCTCTTTCGTCTGTTCTTGTAGGAACAAATTCATGAAGCGGCGGATCGAGTGTTCTGAATGTTACTGCGTATCCGTCCATTGCTGCCAATGTCCCTTTAATATCTTTCATCACAAACGGGAAGAGTTCATTAAGCGCGCTAACTCTTTCTTCCTGATTTTTTGAATGAATCATTTTTCTAAGAATGAATAATGGTTGTTCGGAGTTCTTTCCATAGAACATATGTTCTGTTCTGAAAAGACCAATACCTTCAGCGCCGAAAGCACGTGCTTTTGCTGCATCATCCGGGGTGTCGGCATTTGTACGAACTTTTAATTTTCTAACTTGATCGCACAATTTCATGAATGCTTGGAAGTCAGGATTTTCTTCAGCAGCTTTTTTCATCGGGAGTTCGCCAAGATAAACAACACCTTTAGAGCCGTTGAGAGTTAACCAATCGCCCTCTTTAACAACAACACCGCCAGCTGTAAAAGTTTTTTCTTCGTAGTTGATTTTTAATCCACCGGCACCAACAATACAACATTTACCCCAGCCGCGAGCAACTAAAGCTGCGTGGGATGTCATACCGCCGCGTGCGGTTAAAATAGCTTGTGCAGCGCGCATTCCTTCGATGTCTTCCGGATTTGTTTCTTCACGAACAAGAATAACTCTCTTGCCTTCTTTTGCCCATGCAACTGCATCGGCAGCAGAAAAAACCGCTTGTCCGCTTGCGCCGCCAGGACCTGCCGGCAAACCTTTTACAAATATTTTTGTTGTTAATTCAACTGCAGGATCGATGATCGGATGTAACAATTCATCAAGCTGTGATGGTTGAACGCGCATTACTGCGTCTTCTTTTGTGATCAATTTTTCTTTATACATATCAAGAGCCATTTTAACTGCTGCAGGACCGTTTCTTTTTCCAACGCGGCACTGAAGCATATAAAGTTTGCCTTCTTGAATTGTGAACTCGATATCAAGCATATCATGGTAATGTTTTTCCAATGAGCGTTGAATACCGTGTAACTGTTTATATGTTTTGGGCATACCGGTTTCGAGAGAAGGAAGGTGAGCGGTATGTTCTGTTTTTCCAACTTCGTTAATTGGATTTGGAGTTCTGATACCTGCAACTACGTCTTCGCCTTGTGCGTTTGTTAACCATTCGCCGTAGAAATAGTTTTCGCCTGTAGCAGGGTTACGTGTGAATGCAACACCTGTTGCTGAAGATTCACCCATGTTGCCGAATACCATTGACTGAACGTTAACAGCGGTTCCCCATTCATCCGGAATTCCTTCAATTCTTCTGTAGGAAATAGCGCGTTTACCCATCCAGCTTTGGAATACTGCAGAGACAGCGCCCCACAATTGATCCATAGGATTTTCAGGGAAAGGTTTGCCGAGAACTTCCTGAACTTTTGCTTTGTAGATTTCAATAAGTTCTTTTAAATCATCCGCGGTTAAATCTGTATCGTTATGAGCACCGCGAGCTTCTTTCATTTTGTGAAGTTCTTTTTCCAACTGAACGCGAACTCCTTTACCTTCTGCTGGTTCGATGCCTGCTGCTTTTTCCATAACAACATCGGAGTACATTTGAATTAAACGACGGTGAGAATCGTAAACGAAACGCGGGTTGCCGGTTTTAGCAATCAATGCTTCGCGGGTTACGTTGTTCAAACCTACGTTTAATATTGTTTCCATCATACCGGGCATAGAAGCGCGAGCACCGGAACGAACCGAAACAAGTAACGGGTTTTTTGTGTCGCCGAATTTAGCGCCCATTTCTTTTTCAGTTTTTGCGAGAGCCGCTTTCAACTGTCCTTCGAGTTCTTTAGGGTATTTTTTGTTGTTCTTGTAATATGCTGTACATACTTCGGTTGTTATTGTAAAACCGGCA
>CAZRMG010000158.1:0-6852 GCA_964601095.1 uncultured Melioribacteraceae bacterium
ATTGAGAATAGATGAGGAAACATATAAAGCCCTTGAAAAATGGGCAGCTGATGAACTGCGCAGTATTAACGCACAAATCGAATTTCTTCTAAAAGATTCCCTTAAAAAAAACAACCGGTTTAAAGAAACAATTCCGTCAAGCGAAACGTCTAATGAAAACGATCCCGAGAAATAATAGCACACTTATATAAACGGAGAAGTAATGAAAAAGTTGTTTGCAGTATTAGTTCTTTTTTCAATCGGTATTGTTTTTGCCCAACATGATGCACCAAAGAAATACGACAGCATCTGGGAAGGTAAGTTGAATTTCAACCAGAATGTATCATTAAGAATCGTAGTAAAGATTCAAAAAAATGAAGACGGAACTTTTAGCGGGTTTTTAGACAGTCCCGACCAAGGCGCCAAAGATATTCCTGCTACAAGTGTAAAATTAACGGAAGACAGTTTGAAATTTGATATTAAACAACTCGGAGCTTCGTATGCTGGAATGATCAATAAGGACAGCATGATTGTAAACGGAGTTTTTAAACAGGGTGCGACAGTTATTGAGGCAAAATTAAAAAAAACAAATAAGTTAGAAGAAACAAGAAGACCGCAAAACCCGGTTAAACCGTATCCGTACAATGAAGAAGAAATTGTATTCCAGAACGAGTCGGCAAAAATCTCACTTGCAGGTACATTAACATATCCAAAAGGAAGCGGTAAATTCCCGGCGGTTGTTTTAATTACAGGATCCGGCAGGCAGGATCGCGATGAAACAGTATATAACCACAAACCGTTTTTGGTAATAGCCGATTATTTAACGAGAAACGGAATTGCAGTTTTAAGATTCGACGATCGGGGAGGCGGTAAATCATCCGGCGATCACTCAATAGCTACAACTGAAGATTTTGCAACAGATGCAGCCGCAGCAGTTAAATATTTAAAATCAAGAAATGAAATCGATTCGAAGAAAATCGGTTTGATCGGTCACAGCGAAGGCGGAATAATTGCACCGATGACGGCAGTAAATTCAAGCGATGTTTCGTTTATTGTTTTGCTGGCGGGTCCCGGTGTTGCAGGTAAAGATTTGCTTCCGCTTCAAACGGAATTAATACTAAAATCAAACGGAATGCCCGAAGAAGAGATAACAAAAAATGTTAAACAAGCAAAAGAGGCATACGAAGCAATTGTTTCATCGCCCGACAGTATTACTGCATTTAATAAATTGAAAGAAATGTTTGATAAAGAAGTTGCCGGTTTAAGTAACGAAGAGAAACAAAAACCCGAATACAGCGCAGATAATTTTAAAGCTCAAACAAAAGTATTATTAAGCCCGTGGTTCCGGTTTTTCTTAAGATATGATCCCGCGCCTATGCTTGAAAATGTTTCCATTCCAGTTCTGGCTTTAAACGGCGATAAAGATTTGCAGGTAGATGCAGAACAAAATTTAACCGCAATAGAAAATGCTTTGAAGGACGGCGGGAACACTAATTACAAAATTGAAAATTTTCCCGATTTAAATCATATGTTTCAAACAGCTAAAACAGGAGCTTTAAGCGAGTATGCGCAAATAGAGGAAACCTTTTCGCCCACTGCTTTGAAATTAATGAGCGACTGGATTAAGGAAATTACTTCCAAGTAGTATTTTTTGTGAATCCCTGTAACCTTTGGTTTGCATAGGAGACAGGGATTCACAGAATATTATTAAACCTTATCTTTTCTTAACAACGGCAGTGCAATATAAGTATAAACAATACATCCGAAGCAGAAGCTAAATGCACTTTCTAAGAATGCGAAAAACAAAAGCACACCGCCAAGTACATTTGCCAAGGTATAATTGTCAAAGTATTGGAAGAAACAAATAGCAACGCATAATATAAAACCCAGTTCGGCGGCAAATCTTTTTTGAGCGGCATCAATAGGTTTGTAAGTTATATTAAATTTTTTAACAATAAATTGGGTTAAAAATCTTATCGGGCTATTGCCTTTAGATGTGAAGGCGCGGATAGAAAAATCGGCAACGAGAAATAGGAATACTAAAAACGAATTGAAGTATAAGCCGATTCCCGCTATAATTATAGTGAATAACGCGGAAATCCTTGCAGCGTTTTCGTTTATCTTATTGTTTGAAACAGGGCATATAATATTTATAAAAGAATTTGCTTTCATCATTTGCTCTTTCAGAATAAATACTTTCTATAAAGTATAAATGGAAACAAATTTTACGTCTTATAGTTCACTATCATATCTACAAATTATATTTCTTCTCAAGGTCTTTAGCCCTGAAAGATAGGCGGTCGTTGTCGAAATCATCAATCTCATCCAAAAGTTTTTCAACCTTTTTTTTGTCGGTGTTTTGCCTGTTGTAAATATCTATTGTGTTTTTCAGCGCCGCATATTTTATACCTTTGTCATCGCTTTCAAAGCACTTAATAAAATAATTTTCGGCATGATTTAAGATATTGTTTGAGAGATAATATTTCCCGGCAATTATGTTGAATTCCTCTTCGAGCTCAATAACTTTTGAAAAATTAGGTTTTGATTTTATATGATTTTCAAAATCATTTACCGCAATACCTCCGGCAATTTTAGACGATAAATCAATCATCCATTTAAACTCATTGGGTTTGCTTTTGGCTATGTTTAGCATTTTACGAAAATCATCGTTCAATTCATTTTCATATTTGGCGGATTTGCTATAATCTCCAATTAACCTGCTGTTAACAGCCGCAATATAATAGATATAATTTAGCCAGCCGCGCCACAATTTGTTTTTATCGGCAATTGCTTTTTCTGCATACTCCAAGGCAAGTTTGGACTTCCCTTTTGCATTGTGGTAAACGGCTATTGTATAATCATCTAATAAATTTTGGTTGTCGTTCTTCAAAACGGTTTCTGCTTTCCTAAATTCTCCTACATTCAAGAGTTTTTGGAAATATCCGTTCAATACTCTTTTATTGTAAGGAAATTTTTGAAGAAAGCTCTCATAATAATTTATAGCGACCTCGTCGTTATCTTCCAAGCTTGTATAAACTTCAATTAGTGTGAGAGCAGTTTGTCCAAATGTTAATTTACCTCTCTCAAAAGCGAGTTTAAGTTGAGACAAACCTTTATCTCTATCTCCGGAATAGCCGAGAATTCCGGCAACGAAACTTGTAATTCCGCTTAAACGGTCAGCGTAATAATTTAACATGCCGAGTAGAAGGTAAGCGTCGTAAAAATTCGGATCTTCTTTAAGAACTTGTTCCATAATGTCTTCGGTTTTCTGTCCGCTGCGGAATGCGCCCCACCATGATTTGTCAAGTCCCTGTACGCGGGCAAGATAGCCGTAAATAGATCCGTAATAAAATTTATTTTCCGTATCGAGTTTAGATAAATTGAATTTACTAAGAATGTTTTCGCAGTAATTAATCAACTCTTTGTTTAATGCTTTTCGTCCTTCCTCGCGTTTATCGGGATGCATGTTTGTAATTTGTTCATAATATTCAAGAACTTTAAGGTTTATCATATAGTAGTAATACTTCGGAGATGAAGAATAGTTTTTAATTGACTCATTAATAATTATTTTGGCTTGACCAAAATCTTCGTTAAAAGTGAGATTTATAATTTTATGATCGATGGAATTCGGTTCATACGAATATCCATAAATTGGAATACAAAGCAGCAAAACAATTGTTAGTATTTTCATGAATCCTCTTGATGTATTTGATTAATGCGGCAAACGCACAGATAAAATAATCAAAAAAACAAATTGATGAGAGTCTAATAGGAGTAGTTCCGTATTTTTGCTGTTAAATTTAAGTTAAATATTCATTGAATGATTAAAAGAGAATTTTATGGAAAAGATTAAATCGTTTTTGCGCACAACGTTTTTGGGAGGATTTTTAGTTGTTCTTCCCATAATTGTTTTGATTTTTGTGCTCGGCTGGCTTTATGATTTTTTAATTGATAAAATAAAACCGATAACCCACATTTTAATTGAAGCAGCGCGTTTCAGCGAACTTGTTGCCTCCGCTGCCGCTGTGATAATAATACTGCTTCTTTTCTTTTTAGTTGGTCTAATAGTTCAAACGCGTCTCGGCAAATATGTTGTTCACATGTTTGAAGAAAGAGTTTTAAAGAGAATTCCTCTTTATCGAATTATAAAGGAAACCGTGATACAATTATTCGGCGGCGAGAAAATGATATTTAAATCTGTTGCACTAATACGACCTTTCGGCAACGATACTATGATAACTGCATTTGTAACAGATGAAAGCGATAACGGCTACACAACAGTTTTTGTACCATCAGCCCCGGCACCTACGGGCGGATATATTTATCATCTCAAAAATGAATTTGTAATCAAAATAGATTACCCTGTTGAACAGGCAATGAGAACCGTTTTAAGTTTAGGCGCAGGTTCGAAAGAATTTATACAAAAATTGAAAACCGATTACTAAACTTCAATTTTGGTTTTAAATACAACAACTGCTTCGCCACCGATTTGCACAAGAATTGGTTCCCCGTTTTCAATTTTGACTGTAACGGAAATTTCTCCCAATCGACTAATTGCTTCACCCTGTCTGCCCTTGAAGGAAAATTCTTTGCCGTTATTTTCAACAATATTATGTTCTACTAAATATGCACCCAACGGACCGTTGGCATTTCCTGTAACCGGGTCTTCGTTTATACCAATAGCCGGCGCGAACATTCGACCGTATGTTAAAACATTTTTATCGTCGGAATCGAAAGTGAAAACGAAGAACCCGTTGCAAATTATTTCTTTGCTGATCATTCCAAGTTCGTAAAAATTCGGGTTTAACTCGTTCAATAATTTCCTGCTTTTAATACAAATCATTACTTTTGAATGTCCTGTAGAAACAATTTGAACCGGACATTTTTCATCCAAATCATTTTGTGAAATATTAAGTGCGGCAACGATTCTATTTCTCATTTTAATATCGAACGGTTCTGTGAATTCAATTTTGCCCTGTGTCATTATAACTTTATAATCATTCTCTGTTTTGATTATTTCAAAAGGAAGAACTCCGATTTTAGTTTTATACCTGAAAATGATCGAATTTAATTTTTCTTCGATGGCTCGGACATACATTGCTGCAATAGTTGCATGGCCGCAAGTAGGGACTTCCTTGCTTGGAGTAAAATATCTAATAATACCGTCGCAAGTATTATCATCGGGCGGAAACAAAAAAGATGTTTCGGAATTGTTCATCTCGCGTGCAATCATCTGCATTTGAGCTTCCGTTAAACCTTCGGCATACGGAACAACGCCTGCCGGGTTTCCTTTGAATAGTTCTTTTGTGAATGAATCAACCTGGTAAACAATTACTTTTCGTTTCATAATAATGTCGTTGATTTTTCTTGCTGTTATCGTTCGTGAGTTCCACTTTTTGCTTGTGATAAAATTTTGCACAGAGTATTCCAGTTTCGGCCTGTATAAAAAGTACCGAGCTTCTTTTCCGTAAGATTGGAAGGGAAACCGTATCGCCCGTCTTTAGCCGGGTAACTTGCGACAAATATTTCACCCGGCAGAAATCCTAAAATTTCACTCGAATCTTGTTCTAAAACCTTAGGAAGTGTTTTAGATTCGAGTATGTCTTCGTAAAGAAATAATACATAAAACTTTACATCTCCAAGATTTTCAATTTTCTTAAACGGATTCAAGTTCACTAATTCTTCAATTTGTTTAATCGTTCTAATTACCGTTTTTATTTCTTTCCCATAATCTTTCGTTAATTGTTTTTCTATGTGTTTTCTAAGATTAAGTAAACTTGTTCTATTTGAATCAAAGATCACGTTGCCGCTTTGAATATATGTCTTTACATTTTTCAGCCCAGCGGCTTCAAAACTATTTTTAAGCGAATCCATTTTAATTATGTTTTTCCCGCCAACATTTATTCCGCGTATTAAAGCGACGTATCTAATCATAAACTGTTCTTATTTTATCTAAAATGAAACTAATTACGAGTTAGCTTTTAATCAAGTATTGATTTTTTTTGCAAAATTAAAAACAGCTTATGAAATATTTAGAAACTTAATATTTCCTTTGGTTTTAAGTTGTTCGCCATTGTCCAGAAATGTGCTTGCCCGTGCGGAATTCTAAACATAATTAATTCCGGGCTGTTAACTGTTATGCCGAAGTTTTTCAAATATGGTCTATCGTTAATTACCCGTTCCCTCAATTCAACGTTATCGACAAATTCTATTTCGCCGGTTATTCGAAGCATTGTTCCTACCGAATCGGTTACTTTAAAAAAACAGACTTCGGTTTTGGGATTAGCTTTTAGTTGATTATAAAACGGTTTCATGCTTCCTGTTTGAAAGTAGAAACCTGTTTGATCGGCAAACCAAAATGCAAGCGCGCGAACTCTCGGTTGATCGTTTTCAATTGTTGCCAGATAACATACCTGGTTTTCATTTGCGAATTTGATGCAATCATTAACATCCATAATATTACCTCTATAATAATTAGTTGAGAATATTCAGATTCAAATCCATCTTCGAGTTTTTTCTTTATAGTCCAAATATTTTGTTCCGAAAGTTTCGGTTAACATTTTTTCTTCGGAATGAACAAAAACAATTGCAATTAGTATAATGAAAAGAATGGAAATGCCGATGGATGCAAGATTCCCAAAACAAAAAGCAATTCCGAACAGAAAAAGAAACATCCCGACGTACATAGGATTTCGTGTTATTTTAAATACTCCTTCATCTATAAGATGATTGGATTTATTCATCTCCAAGGTAGTTTTATACTTATTAAATAATTTGTGAACTTTGCCCGCCAATACGAATCCGCCAAACGCAATTAATAATCCTGCTAAATTAAAAGGGAATGGAATTACATTTAAGCTGTCAAAAAGAAAA
>CAZRMG010000159.1:0-3354 GCA_964601095.1 uncultured Melioribacteraceae bacterium
TTTCTTTAGTTGCCTTAGTTGTTCTTTCCGCTAATTTTCTAACTTCGTCGGCAACGACCGCAAAGCCGCGTCCTTGTTCACCTGCACGGGCGGCTTCTATTGCAGCATTTAAAGCAAGCAAGTTTGTCTGATCTGCAATGTCGTTGATAACCTGGACAATTTCGCCGATCTTATCGCTGTTTTCTCCTAATGTAAAAACTGTTTTTGCGGATTTGGCTACAACGTTCGAAATTCTGTTCATTCCGTCTATTGTCTGCGAAACTACTTTGCCGCCTTCATATGCTTTTTCTCCGGCAGTTTTTGCATTTTCGGCAGCGATAGTTGCATTCTTTGTCGTATCGTTTATTGTTTTACTCATCTGTTCAACAGCGCCTGCAATCTCGGTTGTTTGCGCCGATTGTTCTTGTGCGCCTGCGGCCATTTCCTCTGAGCTCGAAGATATTTGATTCGACGCGCTCGCTGTTGCCATAGATGCTTCTGTTAAACGTGTTATAATTTCTCTTAACTTGTTTACCGCCCTGTTAAAGCCGTTGAACAATTTACCGATGGAATCGTCATTTGTAACTTTAAGTGAAACAGTTAAATCACCTTCGGCAAATTTTTCCATTTCAACTAAAATTGTTTCTACCTGGTTTGATAGATAACTCTGCTGCTCTTCAATTTTTTTACGCGAAACCTCGGCCTCGGCGGCAGCTTTTTCGGCGATCTTTGTTTTTTCCTGCACTTCTGTAAAATGTGCTTTTATACTTTCAATCATTTTTGAAAATGATTTGCTGAGATTGCCTATTTCGTCGGTACTGTTTATATCTATTTTAACATTAGTATCGCCGTCGGCAACTTTGCCTACCGCGGCATTTAGTTTTTTAATAACAGAGGCAACTGTTTTTGCTATTATAAATCCGAGTATAACTGCGATTAATATTGCAATTCCTATTGGTATATAAAGTCTATTTTTAAATTCGCTTATATCATTTTCAACGTCGTCAATATAAACTCCGCTTCCTATAAACCATCCCCATGGTTTATATAACTTTACAAAAGATAATTTCGGAAGTGGTTCTGTCGAACCGAGTTTAGGGTAATAATATTTTACAAATCCTTCACCTTCGTTTTTACAAACTGTAATCATTTCCTGGATAAATTTATTGCCGAGTTTATCTTCTATGTTGAATCTGTTTTCGCCTTTTTTTGACGGGTCGGAACCCAAAGCTTTTGTTAATCCATCCAGATCGTAAATGAAATAATATTCTTGACCAGAATAACGAAGTGCATTTATTTCATCAATAGCGGCATTCTGTGCCTGTTCAAGTGAAAGGGAATCTGTTTCCATTTTTTTGCTGTAAATATCCATTATATTATAAGCCGCTTCAACAACCGCCTTAACCGAGTTTGCCCTGTCTTCGTGATATCTTTCTGCAATATTTGGAATAATCATAATAAAGAAGATCAATAAAAAGGGAATTATTGCAATCAACAAAAGTGAAAGCAGTTTGTTAAAAATAGACCAGTTCTTAAATTTTAGTTTTTCCATTCTATGCTCTTATATTAAAAAAAGTAGTAGACGCTGAAATTGAGTCTCAAATTACCCACATCTTTCGCGTTGTTAATTTTGCCCAAAGAATCGGGTGTGCCGTATGCTGCGTTTGTATATTCTGTTTCAAAGCAGAATTTTGTTTGCGCTTGCTGGTATTCAATTCTAGGGGCAATCCTGTAAACGGATTTTATGTTAGAACCTCTTGCATAAAACTTGCCTGTAATTGATTCAACTGTGCCGAGATTCTCTGTGTAACCTGCGAAAAGTCCTGCTCTAAAATCCGAGCCGTACATTAAATCGACCCACGCGGAATAAATTTTTATAGGCGTGTAATTTTCAGCGCCTGTTGTAGGATTAACTGATTCAACAGCATAACCGCCAAGCATGGTAGCATCCGCAAGATTTGTTCCGTACAACCCCTGTGCGGCAAAAACAAATTTGTCGAATACCAATTTTGAATATCCCTGCACGGAATAACCGGCGACTGTATTATCGGTAAAATACCCGGTGCTCGTTTCTGTGGCGGGTCTTAGTCTTTTATATTGTCCGCCAAAACCAAATAAATTTTTATCGTTCTTATATTGAATGTGAAAATGTAAATCGGGTATAACCGCATTTCGTAAATATTCGTTGCTTGTTCCAATTGGGCCGGGACTTGAATAATCACGCTGTGTTGCGAGTGCGGCAATAAGTTTAATGTTGTTAATAGTTTGAGTTATTCTTATTTGAGGATTGCGTGCAAAAGGTTGAATTGGGGCGCCGCCGTTTGAACCAATTTGAAGAGGGAATGCTTCGGGAATAAACATCGGGCTCCAAGTTTGTCCCAATAACAAAGATGTGTTTTGCCAATCCAAAGAAATATAAGCGTGACGAATGCGCAGTCCGTTAACATCTGTATCCGAGTTACCCATAAATTCAGTTTCAACAAAAGCTGTGGGTACGGCATCCAAAAATTCCGGTGCGCTTACTTTTGCACCGAATCTCGTCATGATTACAGCCATGTTGAAGTTTTCAACTTTATTCAAATCTATTCCGTCTTTACTTAATAATTCTTCTTTTGGATAAAGTAAAAAATGAGATTCGCGGGCAGCAACAACTTTTCTTGAATCATATAAAGCAGTCCAATTGACAAATCCTGTGAACTTTACATTGAATTCGTTCTTGTTTTGAGCGGCAATTTTGAACAAAGGCGCAAATAGAACTAAAAATAGAATATACTTTTTCACTGACTTTCCTGTTTTATTGTATCCCATTATCGGAATTATGTTTTGAAAGTTAAAATTGTGTTGTGAAGTGCTTTAATTAGATGTGAACGTAGTTAGGAACTGTTTTTTTTATATTTTTGTAGTATTAATTTTTTAATGATCGGATAAAATATGTCGACAAAAACACAATTAGCTGTAATCGGTGGAGGACCTGGCGGGTACGCAGCGGCATTCCTTGCGGCAGATCTCGGTATGCAAGTTACATTAATAGATATGGAAAAAAATCCCGGCGGCGTTTGCTTGTACCGTGGATGCATTCCTTCCAAAGCATTATTACATATCGCTAAACTTATAAACGAAGCTGAAGAAGCAAAAAAATGGGGAGTTGATTTCGGCGAACCCAAAATCGATATAAATAAACTCCGCGATTTTAAAAACGGTGTTGTTAATAAATTAACAGGCGGACTCGGTCAGCTTTCAAAACAACGTAAAGTAAATTATATAAACGGGCGGGCAACGTTTGTAAATTCAAACACTCTTTCAGTTGCTAAAGCCGACGGCACAACCGAAGAAGTAATTTATGAAAAAGCTATTCTCGCAACGGGTTCTGTCCCC
>CAZRMG010000159.1:3364-6811 GCA_964601095.1 uncultured Melioribacteraceae bacterium
GTAATGGATTCAACTTCAGCGCTGGAATTAAACGATGTTCCTAAAAGATTATTGGTGATCGGAGGCGGATATATTGGTTTGGAATTGAGCACAGTTTATGCCGCTCTTGGCAGTGAAGTTACTGTAGTTGAAATGATGCCCGGCTTATTGCCCGGTGCCGACCGTGATCTTGTTGCTGTTCTAGAAAAACGAGTTAAAGCAGCAATGAAATCGGTTTTGGTTGAAACAAAAGTTGTTGACTTAAAAGAAACAAAGGAAGGAATAAAAGTTAAACTTGAAGGCAAGAATGTTACAGAGCCCGAACAAACATTTGATAAAGTACTTATATCGATTGGGCGTAAACCCGTAACAACAGGTTTCGGTTTGGAAAAAACTAAAGTAAAAGTAAACGAACGCGGTTTTGTTGTTGTTGATAAACAATTAAAAACAGACGATCCGAGTATTTATGCGATAGGCGACATTGTCGGAAATCCGATGCTCGCTCACAAAGCTGCAGCGGAAGGCAAAGTTGCCGTTGAAGCAATTCTTGGTCACAAAGTTGCGTTTGAACCGAATGCAATCCCGGCAGTTGTATTTACAGATCCCGAACTTGCATGGGCAGGTATAACTGAGACAGAAGCAAAAGAAAAAGGAATTAAAGTTGAGATTGCAAAATTTCCGTGGGGTGCAAGCGGTCGCGCTACAACTCTTGATAGAAATGATGGGATGACAAAACTAATCGTCGAACCGGAAACTGAAAGAATTCTCGGCGTTGGTATCGTTGGGGTTGGCGCCGGCGATATGATTGCTGAAGGCACGCTCGCAATAGAAATGGGTGCTAATGTTAAAGACCTTGAATTAACAATTCATCCTCACCCAACTTTATCGGAAACAATGATGTTTGCCGCGGAATTATTTTACGGACATGCAACAGATATGTACCGCCCGAAAAGAAAATAATTATTTCCCCGTTTAATTCCCCTTCTCTTTGAAGAAGGGGATAAGGGGAAATCACGCGCCGAATGAAATCATTACTTACATCTTTAATCGTTATCATTATATCATCAAGCACTTACCCGCAAAATTATTTTTATACCGGGAAAAATTACGGAAGCGAATCTTTATATAATCCCGCCTATTTAATTCTTAACGGCGGATTCGATATGATTCAAGTCGGCAATAAAAGAAATATTTTGAAATTCCCTTTTCATAATGCAGGCAATAATGTCTGGAACAATATTTCAAATCCAATAAAGAAGATTGATAAATACGGCTGGTGGAATTTTTTGAAAGATCAGGTACTTCCGGTTTCGTTAAAAAAGAAAAACGCCCAGTTCTTCCCGAATTATACTCTTCATTTAATCGGCGGCGGAATGGAATTCGCGGCAATGGAAGAATGGTATGAATATCATAAATATCCCATTCCCGGTTTATTATCATTCGTTACAATGACTGCTTATCATTTAATTAATGAAACTATTGAGAACGGAAATTACATAGGAGATGATGTTGACCCGATAGCCGATATTTACATTTTTGATCTCGGCGGAATTTTACTTTTCACATCGCATGATGTGAGAAAATTTTTTTCCGAAACATTAAATCTTGCCGATTGGTCGCTGCAGCCGTCGTTCTCGCTTCGAAACGGCGAGCTTCACAATAACGGGCAATTCTTTTCGATGAAATGGAAAATACCTTTTTCCGAAAGATGGCATTTGTTTTATTATTTCGGAACAAACGGCGCCGGCGGTTTATCTTATAAATACGAAGACGGTTCGGCAATATCGTTTGGTGCAGGTCTTGCCGCAAGTGATTTAATAACGGTTGATCATAAAAGGAATAAAAAAACACTTGGCTTTGTGGGCAACTTTGGTTTGTTCTATGATAGGAATAATTCTTTGATGGCTGGTTTAACAATTACAATAAAAACGGATTATATGATTAATCTTAATATCTATCCCGGCATAATAAAATTTGGAAATATTTCGCCTGGTATTTGGGCTTCATACAGTCAGAATGGAAATATTATTTCCGGTTTAACCTTCTCATGGCTGCCTGCAGGTGCGGCTTATAGTCTAAAATAAATTTTATGGATGAATTATTATCTAACGGAAGAAAAATAAAATCTATAAATTATCGCCAAATTTAAAACCAACTCATCAAAAAGGATTGCATCTTGAAAACGAAAGTCATTTTAATGTGTTTACTTCTTTTCATTGTTAAAATGCAAGCTCAGCCAAAATATAATTGGGAACGTCATGATTCTCTTGTAAAAGCAGGGGTTGATCAAATCTACGGTATCGAATTTGATAAAGCAGAAAAAACTTTTGATGTTGTAGTTAAAGAATACCCTACCCATCCATCGGGAAAATTTTTCAAAGCTATGATAACTTGGTGGAGAATTTTACTCGACCTTGATAACGAAAGTTTAGACGATAAATTTTACGATCAGCTCGAAGAATGTATCGATCAATGCGACGATATTCTTGATGACAACGAAAAAAATGTTGATGCGTTATTTTTCAAAGGCGGATCGATAGGTTTTAGGGGAAGATTGCTTGCCATCCGTGAAAGCTGGTTTAATGCTGCGCTTGACGGTAAAGAAGGACTCGGAATTGTATATAAAGCTTACGAAGCCGATCCGAAAAACGCGGACATTCAACTTGGTTTCGGTATTTATCATTATTATGCCGATGTTATTCCATCAAAATATCCTGCGGTAAAACCTTTCATGGTTTTCTTTCCCAAAGGTGATAAAGTGAAAGGATTGAAAGAACTTGAATATGTTGCGTGGAACGGGCGTTACGCAAGAATTGAATCGAGATATTTTTTGATGACGCTCAATTTCCAGTTCGAAGAAAATATGAACGAAACAAGAAGATGGGGCAAAATTTTATTGAATGATTTTCCGAACAACCCGAACTTTCAAAAGTATTACGGGCTTACTTTTATAAAAGAAAATAATTATCCCGAAGCTGTTAAAACTTTCCGCGATGTTTACAACAAATGTTTAAAAGGTGTGCCTGGCTACAATAAAAGAGCGGAAAGAGAAGCTTCGTATTATATTGCTATGGATTATAAACTTAGGGATAAAGTAGATTCGGCTGCCGTGTTCTTCGAAAAATCAGAAAAACTTTCACGGCAGATTGATAAAAAAGAAGAATCCGGTTTTTTAATTAATACAGTTTTTTATCTGGGTATGTTGTATGATCAATTGGGAATGAGAGACAAAGCAATTAAGTATTATAAAGAAACTCTCGACTTGCGGGAAAGAAACGATTCTCATAAGTATGCAGAACAGTATTTGAAAACTCCCTACAAGAAAAGGTAATTAATATCAAAGTAACACAAATGAGGATTGTGTTTTTTGTGTCTTTGTGAAAAAGAGTTTCTTGCTAAGACGCAAAGCCCTCAAAGAAATCTATAAAGAAGTTGAAATTCCAAATCTGTGTAATGAGTCGATCGATC
>CAZRMG010000160.1:0-6798 GCA_964601095.1 uncultured Melioribacteraceae bacterium
AACATTTTTACTGCCGCCGGTTATAAAAGATTCATTGCTTTTAGTCGACGGCGGTTTGGTTGCAAATATTCCCGCAAAGGAAACGCGAGACCTCGGCGCCGATATGGTTGTTGCCGTTGACGCTTCAAGCCCACTTTATCAGAAAGATGAACTTCAATTTCCATGGACTATTGCCGATCAGATTGTAAGCATTCCTATGCAAAAATTGAATCAACAGCAGCTTGAACATACCGATTTTATTATAACTCCGGAATTGAACGAAAGAAAGAATTCGGATTTTTCAGGTTTAGAAACGATAATTAAAAATGGTTACAAAGCGGCATTGCCCATAACAAAAAAAATATGGGATAGACTCGAAAAGGAATTTAAAGACAATCTTGATGTTGACTTAAAATATTACAAAAACCTATCCGTTATAAATTCGGGCGACATAAGTTTAAAATTATTCGACCGTATCACAAATAAAGATTCAATTTCTAATACAGATTTACTTTTCCAACTTTATATTCTTGGGCGAAACGGGCAATACAAAGATTTATTTTTTGAAGTGACCGAAGATGAAAGCACTTCGTCTCTCAAAATTATTGCAACGCCTAATACGGTTGTAAAAGATTTTGAAATAAATGGAGATTCCATATTACCTAAAATAGAAATTGAAAAATGTATTCTTCCGTTAATAGGCAAGCCATACAGCTCGGTAACTTCACTAAATGCAGCGCTTGAAATTTTAAGGCAATATAAAAAACGCGGATATTCTTTTGTTCGACTTAACAAAATCAATTTCAGCGAAGAAACACAAAAACTCTATATTGATATTAGCGAAGGTATAATTTCCAAAATTTCCGTTACGGGCAACACCCGCACAAAGAAAAGATTGATTACGAGGGAACTACCATTATCTATAGGAAATATTTTCAGTTATAAGGACGCTGAAAAAGGTTTTGCAAATTTGAGAAGTACAAATTTATTCGACCAGGTTGAACTTGATGCAAAAAATGAAAACGACAGTACGGAAATAACATTAAATGTTACGGAAAAAATTTCGGGCATTATTCGGCTCGGTTTACGAATAGACAATGAAAACTTTTCACAACTTTCGGTTGATATTAGGGATGAAAATTTTAACGGAACCGGCACGGAGCTTGGCGCAACTTTTTCGGGTGGAGTTCGAAACCGTTCGTTTGTATTCGAACAGAAAGCCAACCGCGTTTTCGATTCATACCTAACGTATAAAGTAAGAGCTTTTTATGAATTCAATGACGTAAATGTTTATACCGATGATTCTATAAATGCGTTGAATCGATTTTCAAGAAGTAAAACAGCGGAGTACCGCCAAATTTTTTACGGGGCTTCTTTTGGAATTGGCGCACAGGCAATGCGTTTTGGAAATCTTTTCGCCGAAGCAAGAGTGCAAAATGAGAAAATTAAAAATAAACTTGATTACCTTGAACCAACATATGATATATTTATTACAAGTCTGCGTTTTTCGTTATTCATCGATACGCAAAACGATTACCCGTACCCGACCGACGGATTTTTGGTAAAGAGTTATTATGAAACGGCACAGAGCGCGTTAGGCGGGGATATCGGTTACTCAAAATTCTATTTTGATTATAAAAATATTTTCAGTCCTCATAGGTCTCATGCTTTTTCGCTGCGCGGAATAATCGGAAGCGGCGATAAAACACTACCGATTACAGAACAGTTTTCACTCGGCGGTCAAAATTCCTTTTTTGGAATGCGTGATTATGAATACCGAGGCAGGCAAATTTTGTTGGCTTCAATCGAATACCGCTATAAACTTCCAATCAAAATATTCTTTGATACATATATAAAAACGAGATATGATCTTGGTTCTATCTGGGCCGAAAGAGAACAAATTCGTTTTAAAGATCTGAAACACGGAATTGGTGCTACGCTTTCATTTAATACACCAATCGGACCTGCGGATTTTTCTTTTGGAAAAAGTTTTTATTTCTCAAATACTTTTTCTAAAAACGCACTGAACTGGGGTCCAACGTATTTTTATTTTACAATCGGTTACTACTATTAATAAAATCCAACCCCAAAACATTCCACATTGTTTATCATTTTCGGTTTCAGATTTGCGGCTTCGAATTTTATTTTTATTCTCTTTCATTAACTGCTGCTTTTTCCGCCAAAGCAACATATTTAGATGAAGTTCTTGTATCACCGAGACGTTTGTGCAAATCCGCAAGAGCATAATAAATTTTACTTTTTGAAATAACACGGCTTAATCCGTTTTCAACAAGATGTAAAATTTTTTTATTCTGTTCCGTTTCTACTTCATAATTAAAAATATTCAGCAAATTAAGATGCGGCTCGTATTCAACAGGTCTTGTGTTAATTGCGCGTTCGTAGTACCGGATTGTTTCGTCAAAATCCACGAAGCCGGAAGAACGGCTTTCAAATATTTTTGCAACCCACATTAAAATATGATATGTGTTCATGGGCATATCTTTTAAAAGTTTTTCGGAAAACATTTTTATTTCATCAACGGAAAGAGACGGATTGGCGAGAAGTATTTTGTATAATTCAAAATCATTTATTTTGTTTTTAAGCGCATCGCCGAATGAATCAAAGAGTTCATTGTTGGAATTGGAGTATCTAAAAACAGTTTCGACTTTATTATAAAACTCTTTCTTCATTTATTTTTTACCGTTGCCGATAGTATAAAATGATATTAAAAATTCGGTTTCTAATTGAAAACAAACTTAAGCAGGTTTTCTTTGTTGAATACAGGTAGTTCATCTTTGAATTCTACGGTTTTGTTTTTATCCCATTGTTTTTTCTTGTTTACAGAATATTTGTGAAGATTGATAACGGCAAATCGTCTTTCCGAAACCATATCAAAATTATCAAATACTAAAAAGCATATTAACATAGGCGTCTTAAAACTTTGCTGCCATTTTTCGTAAGATTTAACAGCCCGTTCATTAGCAATCCATTTGTTGGAATGTTTTCCTTTCCAATCGAGCAGAGCCGATTTCGATTTGTAAGTTATAATTAAATCGGGCTTGTCTTCGCCTTTCTCCCAAAGTTTTTCGAATCTTCTATCATCACCGAATTTTTTAAATGAAATACCCCACTGTATTAATAAATCTTTACCGGCATTTTCTGCCAAATCGTGGAGTTTATAATTATCCCGAAAACTTTTAGTGGATTTAGCCGGTTTAAAATCAAGCCGTTCCATTTATTATTCTCATCAAAAAAATCAAACAAAAATTTCAACCGGGAAAAGAATTATTTGTGTTCAAACAAAGCGCATACTGCGCCGGCCGGGTCTTTAATAAAACAATATTTACCATATTCACCCATTTCTTTAATATCCATCAAAACACTACCGCCGAGAGATTCACAAGTTTTTATACTCTCGCCGATATTTTTTACGTTGATATATATCATCCATTGCGGTGGTAAATCCTTATTTGTTCCGCGGGCATGGCAAACGCCGGCAACGGCTCTGTCTGTGTCAGGAGTTTTCATAACATAATCGTTGTATTCGCCCATCGATAATGGTTCCGGGCGCCACCCGGTAACTTTGGAATAAAAATCTCGAAGCTCGTCAGCGTTGGGTATTGTTAAATCGAACCATCCAACTGCGCCTATTTCTGCTTTATTGGAAGACATTTTAGTTTTCCTTTCTTAAGTTCCGAAAGGAAAATAATTCTAAAATAATTTTAATACAATGTAACAAAGGGATATTTCTTTTCGTCTGTAATTATAGAAATGACAATATTAAGGCAAACACGGTACACATTCTTAATTCAGCAGTATAAAAACAGAATTTATACATACTCACTTTACATGCTGAAAAACAAGATGGACGCCGACGATGTTACTCAAGAAGTAATGATCCGGATTTGGAAGAATATGGACAAGTTTAACATGCTAGCGGCTAAAACATGGATAATGAAAACGACGAACAATTTGTGCATCGATTATTTACGGAAGCGAGCCGCAGCGTTTGGAAGAGAGTTGGAGATTGATGAAATATTTGAAGATACGTACAGCGAAAATAAAAATTCTGATAACCCGTACTTAACAACACATTTTAAAATGATCGGATCAAAAATTAAAGAAGCTATTCAGCGTCTGCCGGAAAATATGAGAAGCGTTTTTGTTCTTTATGAAATACAGGGTTTTAAATACAACGAAATTGCAAAAACGCTCGGTATCCCGTTGAACTCGGTAAAAGTATATTTACTGCGGGCAAGAAAAAAATTACAAGAGGAATTAAAGAATTATGAAACTCAAGAAGTCCTTTGAAATAAGCGAGGAACTTTTAAATAAAATTATTTCCGTTGCATACGGAGACGCGGGATTGTGGGATCGATTTTATGTAACTCGACTCGCGGAAAAATATCCCGAAGTAAAAAATGTTTTAAACGAATACAAAAGCACCTCGGCTGAAATTCACAAACTTTCCGAAGAAGAATGCCCGGATGAAATTATCCTTCATGTTGAAAAACAAACAACAAATATTAGTAAAAGAATTAACTCAGTTGCCGCCGACTTTTTAACAATTGTTTTTACGCGTCCAATTTTTTCCGCAGCGGCGGTGGTAATTATAATTGGTTTTGTGGTTTTCGGGATTTTAGAAAACCGTGTTCCTCAGTATAAATATTCAGAAGCAGAAATTGAAATAGCCGATGAACAGGCAAAACATGCATTGGCTATTGTCGGTAAAATTTTTGCGCAGACAAACATCACTTTAAAAGAGGAAGTTTTAAACTCGCGTGTTGCTAAACCAATTCGCGAAAGCATGGGAATTGTAAATGATTTTTTAACATCGGAAAATAAATTAAACAAGGAGAAATAAAATGAAACTGAACAAATTAATACTCGCATTTGTAATTGCATTTTCACTCAACTTGTTCGCGCAGCAGCAAGGCGATTATTCCAAAGAACCCGGCTATTTCGATTTCAGTGAATTGACTGAACTTAAAGCGGGCGAATTTACAACCGAAGTTTATCTTGAAGAACCGCTTCTTAAAATGGTTGCCAAAATGGGCGAATCTAAAGATGAAGAAATAGGTGATTTAATAAACGCTCTTAAACTTGTTAAAGTGAATGAATTCATGTTGGATAAAAACAATATTCAAAAATTTGAAACCGATTTAGCTTCGGTTGAAAAAAATCTTCAATCGAAAAAATGGCAGAGAATCATCAAAACAAAACAAAAGAACAGTGATGTAAAAGTTTACGTTAAAAATAACGGTACCGAAAATTTTTCCGGACTTGTAATTACAATGCTCGACAGTGAAGGCAAAGTTACACTTGTAAATATTGTCGGCGACATAAATCCCGAATCAATAGGTAAACTTTCCAAGCAATTTAACTTTCCTGATGTAGGAAAAATGAAAGAAAAGTAAAAAATAGTATCGATTATATGTGGAGACGCTCCATTGAACGTCTCTACTTTTGAATGTTAAATAATTATTTGAGCAACAGCATCTTATTCGTTTTTGAGAAATTATCTGTTTTAATAGTGTAAAAATATATTCCGCTTGATAGCTCCGAAGCATCGAAGGTTGCATTGTATTTTCCGATTTTCTGGAATTCATTAACCAGCGTTTTTACTTCCCTTCCCAAAACATCATATACTTTTAATGAAACAAATCCGTCTGCCGGTATTTGGTAATTAATTACTGTTGTTGGGTTAAATGGATTAGGATAATTCTGCTCAAGAGTATAATTCTTAGGTATATTTATTTCTTCCATGGCTATTTGATCAAAGGAAGATTTTGCGAGGATTTCATTTTTTTCTAATAGACTCTTGATTAAAATAATGTTTGAATGCCGGACATTCTTGCGCGCGTTTCTGACAGAAATTGGAATTTTATCATTTTGAAGGAACTGCATTAAATCGGTTTCGCTATTTTTTTCAATAGCAGCAAAATTTGTTTCAAGTGAAATTTTTAACCTAACAGTCCTGCCTTTAAGTCCTTCCGTAATTAAAGAATATGAATGTGTTTTCAAAGTATGTACATGGGAAGAAGTAAGATTAACATTTTTTACTTTACCAACAGCATATCCTGTTGTATTGTCAATTAATTCAATTTTGTAATTGATGTATTTATCTTTACCGAACTTTTTAATCGATGCGGTAGAATCTGAAAATCCCGATCGTTCTGTAAAAACAATTTTTGAATTTGTATCTATTTGAAAAGGTTCGGTAATAAGCGCATTGTTCAGTACTTCTAAACTGCTGTAATTCGATGTATCGGGTGCGTCCACAAAATCAATATTATTTCCATCGATATTAAAGTCCTCAAAAATATACCTGAATGTTACATCCCCATTATTAATCTCAAATCCTCTGCCTGTTACTAATTCAGAACTTGATTTGCTCAATGGTGCAAGTGTTCCGGAAGTATTAAAATAGTACGGCGAAGAAAGCGGGTAAAACGAAGATACATACATGTTTGATAAATCCGTGCCCGCACCGTTTCCGGCTTGAAGGTACTTGCCCGTTGTGCTTAATGTAGAAATACTTGCGCTTACCGGCGAGCCGTTATCAAATCGAATTGATTTATTTATCCAGGAAGGGTTGTTTTGGCTCCAAACAGCAAAACCGCCGTTTGAACTTCCGCCTCCACGGTTTATCGAGCAGGATTGTACTGATGAACCGTAGTAATAGCGAACAAGGTAATTGAGAGAATAATACACCATCTGTCCGTATTCTATCCATGTTGCCCCATAAATATAACTGGGGAGTGTTGTAATAGAAGGACTGGAATTTACATTAGCATTATATGATATCATTCCATCGTC
>CAZRMG010000161.1:0-6793 GCA_964601095.1 uncultured Melioribacteraceae bacterium
GCTCATATTCCATCCGGGTTTATTGCGAAATACGATGATGAATGGGGTGCCGGTTTATTAGGCGATAAAGCCAACGACGCCGTGTTTGATAATTCTAAAATAAAAAGCATCGTCCCGGATTTTAAACCAGCAATTCCATTCGAAAGAGGAGCGGAAGAAATTGTTAAATGGTATTCCGATCCACAAAATCAAATTGTTGATCTTAAATTAGATGCATTAATGGACAAAATTATTCTTGATTACAAACAGAGATAATTCTATGAAAAAATTGTTAATAATATTTTTTCTTTGTGGGATTACGTTTGCTCAGCAGTCTAATTCATCGCCGGTGGTTCTTCACAGGACGGAAGTATTCAAAATGGAATCCAAAAGTAATGGAGTAACTTACCCCATTTATGTAGCTTACCCGGGGAGTTATTTTTCAATCGACCGTGATTACCCGCTTATTGTTATGCTCGACGCGTACTCATCATTCGGGATGATGACCGAAATGAGCAGATTACTTGCATTCAACACAGAGTTGCCGGAAGCTGTTATTGTAGGAATTTCTTCGGAAGGCGGCTCGAAAGAATTTATTTACAATCGTGCACGTGATTTTACGCCGACAAAAATCGACCAGCAATCTCTGCCGGAAAATATTAGATTAATGACACCCATATCCGGCGGGGCAGATAAATTTTTGGGATTTATAGAAAGCGAACTTATTCCATTCGTTGAATCCAAGTTTAGAATTCTAAAAAACGATAAAACAATTGTTGGGCACTCTTACGGGGGATTGTTTTGTTTCTACACATTGTTTACACAGCCCTCTATTTTTAATAAGTACGTAATAATTAGTCCTGCGGTTTTATGGGATAATGAACTGATTTTAAAAATGGAAAATGATTTTGCGAAAAAAAATAGTTCATTGAATGCAATTGTTTACACAACTGTCGGAAGCCGGGAAGAAGATTATTTCATTAATCCCTGGAAGAAACTTGTGGACTCAATTAAATCGCACAATTATTCAAACCTTCGTTTTATCGAAAAAATATCCGAAGGCGAAACGCATTATTCTATAATGCCGCAAATTGTAACGACGGGATTAATTTCTGTGTTTAACGATTATGAAAAGAAGATAATAAAATGATTATCTACGAGGATAATAACTTAATAGCAGCAGAAAAGCCGGAAGGTCTCGCATCAATTTCTGAAAACGATACTTCGATTGAAACACTACATTCAATTCTTGAAAAGAAATTCAATCAAAAATTATTAATAGTACACCGTTTGGATAAAGAAGTAAGCGGTATAATATTATTCGCCCGGAATCCCAAAACGCACAAATTATTAAATGATCAATTTGCCGACCGAACAGTACAAAAATATTATATAGCTCTAGTCCATGGGAATGTTGTTAAAGATACGGGCGTTATAAATAAACCAATACGCGAATTCGGGTCGGGCAGAATGGGCGTTGACGAAACAAAAGGAAAACCAAGTAGTACTGCGTATAAAGTTTTGGAAAGATTTAAGAATTATACTTTACTGGAATTAAACCCGTCAACGGGAAGAAGACATCAATTGCGTGTTCATCTTTATTTTATTGGGTATCCGATAGTAGGCGATATGCGGTACGGTGATAAAAACATTCAACAGAATTTTCCGCGGCTTATGCTACACGCTAAAAGTATTGAACTGGAAATTCAAAAAGGGAAAAGATTAACTTTCAACTCTGAAATTCCGGGATCATTCGATACAGCGCTAAAAAATTTATTGAACAAATAATCAGACAAGTAATTATATGAAGTTAAGTGAACCGGTTGTTTATCGAAGACTTTTCATTGGGGGACTTTTGGTTGCAGGTGTAGGCGCAATTATTCAAAACGTTTTGGTGGTGTTCTTCGCATTGGTTTTACTTGTTTTAAGCAAATACGGAATGCGCAAAGAACACAAACTCAAAAAAGAAAGAGGAGAAATTCGATAAACATGTTCTTAATTAATAAATATATTTTAAGGTGAACAAATGATTACACGGTATAAAATTCTTTTATTGTTTGCATTGTTTTTTACAAATACATATTCTCAAATAGATAATACAAAACCTATAAGAGACGCAATTAACAATTGGGTTGACGGTTTTAATTCCGGCGATTATGCGAAAGCAATTTCAATTTATGCGGATGATTTTATTGGATATTATCCTAATCAAAAAAATCAGTATCGTAAAGACATTGAAGACCAATACAAGCATATTCTGAACAATAAAAATCTAAGCGTTATTATTTCTTTTAGAGCTGATGAAATTAGTGTCTCCGGCGATTTTGCTTATGTAAGAATGACTATGACTGCGAAAATAAAACCTATATATGCCCCCGAACCTTCAATTGCAACAGATAAAGGATTGCAAGTTTGGAAAAAAGATAAAAACAGCGGGTGGAAAATTATCCGCTCATCGTCATTCCCGGCAAATAATGAAAACAGCAATATGAGTATTACGAATTAATAGAAATATTTATTTGTATCGCTTGATATTACTTGAATAATTTATCAAGCTGCATCACATTAACACACAATCAATTATTTTCTTAATTCATTTTTGGTTAAATTTATACGGAAATAAGATAGAATAAATATGCTTGAACCAAAATATTTTTACCGCAAATTAGATTCTTTATTAAATAAAATTGGCCAGGAAAAATCCGGCAAAGATTTCTTATTTACGATAGTTAGTGAAATAGAAAAAACGTTCGGTCCCGACTTAAATATCGGCAACGGCAGAATCTATGAAGAAAGTGAAAACGAGTATGTGTTAATTTCAATAATTGACTCGGGCGCTTCGCATATTCTTAAAAGTATTCCCTTTGATTCCGAAGCCCTTCAGGCTATTTTAAAATGGAAGACATATATATTCGATAATCCTGCACTAACTATTGATAAATCAATTAATATTCAAAAAGAATATAGAATTCCTGCTGCTATAACAGTACGCAGTACAGATGAAAGATGGGTTTTTGTATTTGAATTAAAAAGCGGATGGATTAGAGAAGAAATAGAGTTTTGCTTAAATGCTGTTCGTACAGTGTTAAATTATAGATTAACCTCTGAATCGGTCACGGGCGAAATGCAACACGCCGCACAAATACAGCAAAGTCTTTTACCTGCATCACCGCCTGAATTTAATGGTTTCGATATTGCAGGCAAATCAATTCCCGCTGAACTTGTCGGAGGAGATTTATACGATTATTATACTTTCGATAACGATATATGCGGCGTGTGCGTTGGCGATGCGAGCGGACACGGATTGCCTGCGGCGTTACTTGTGCGAGATGTTGTAACCGGTTTGCGTATGGGTTTGGAAAAACATTTTAAAATGGTTTATACTTTTAAAAAACTTAACTCGGTTATTCACCGAAGTGTCTATTCTACAAGTTTTGTTTCTCTTTTTTACGGCGAGATAGAAAAAAACGGTAACATACTTTATGTGAACGCAGGTCATCCCGCACCGCTTTTATTCGACGGTGAAAATTTTACCGAATTAGAATCTACGGGGCTGGTTTTCGGTGCGCTGCCCGAAATTGATTTATCCCGCGGTCATGCGCTAATGAAGAGTGGTAATGTGCTTGTTTTATTCAGCGACGGAATTTTTGAACGGCAAAATTATAAACAGGAAGAATTTGGATTGAATGGAATTAAAGATGTTATAAAAAAGAATATTGATAAAAGCGCAGCCGAAATTATGAACGAAATATTTGATGCTTCGTTTAAATTCGGAGGCAGCAGAAAATGGGAAGATGACGCCACGATTGTTGTTGTTAAAAGAAACTAAAAGTTTAGCGATGAATTTCAAAAAAACAAATCGATTTAGAAAATATATAAACTCCCAAACCTCATTAATTCAAAAAATTATTGAAATTGTATTCCGAACGGACTACACGGTATTTACTTTTTATTCTTTACTAATTGGAATAGTTGTAGGACTTGCCACTGTTTTATTTCATAATTCAATAGAATATTTTAACGAAGTATTTTTTGAACAAACAAAAGAAGGACTTTTTTTTCTTGGAGCAGGCGCAGTAATTATTTTGCCTGCAATTGGAATGTTGATTCAAAGTTTTATGATTCTTTCTGCGCCGGACATTGCGCAAAAGCGCGGGGTTTCGGAAGTAATAAAAGCCGTTGCAACGCGGGGCGGAAGGATTCCTTTGCGTACTACTTTATTTCATTTCATCGCCCCCGTAATAAGTATTGGTTCGGGCAACACTGTGGGACCTGAAGGCCCGGCGGCGCAGCTTGGCGGCGGTGTTGCAAACAAACTTGCCTCGGTTTTTAAATTATCAGATTCGCGTAAAAGAGTTTTTACAGCGGCGGGTGCCGGGGCGGCAATAGCTGCAATATTTAATACTCCTATGGGAGGAATTTTTTTCGCATTAGAGATTGTTCTTCTTAACGAATTTCAAACAACAACATTTTCCGCGTTAATCTTATCGTCGGTTACGGCAAGCGCCGTATCCCGCGCTTTTCTTGGAAATACTTCTGTTTTTATTTTTAACAGCCCTAATGCAGGCGAGTATCACAATCTCTACATTTATGCGCTACTCGGAATTGCAGCGGGTTTTGTTTCGCTTATGTTCATTGAATATTCAAATTACCTCGATAAAATTGTTCAAAAAAATATTCTTAAGAAAATTCCACAATGGCTATGGATGACTTTTGTTGGACTTCTTGTTGGTGTAGCCGGGTACTTTTATAAGGATATTTTCGGAATTGGTTATACTGGAATAAATAGCGTGCTATCCGGCGCAATTATTTGGAAAACAGTTATTGTTCTTTTGGCATTAAAATTTTTATTGGTACCGCTAATATTAAACTCGGGAGGATTCGGCGGAGTATTTGCGCCTTCGCTTTTTATGGGTGCATGTCTCGGATATTTATTTGCCGTAGGACTTAATTATTTTTTTGATCTTAATGTTGACAATACTGCTTTTATTCTTGTCGGTATGGGCGCAGTTCTTGGCGGAATTAATTCAATACCAATAGCATCAATTCTTATAATTTTTGAAATGACAAAGGATTATTCTTTCATTCTTCCTTTAATGCTTGCCGTAGTTGCAAGTACAATGATAGTTCAGATAACATTAAAAAGATCGGTACATGAACACCATCTTGAAAAACAAGGTTACCGTCTTGCTTCCAAACTTGAGTTTGGTATTTTAAAATCGATTAAAGTATCCCAAGTGATGAATCCTGAGGTAGTACTTATTCCTGAAGAAACACCTCTTCCTATTATTGTAAAAACATTTATGGAAAGCACACATACAACTTTTTACACAGTAAATAAGGAAAACAAATTAACGGGTAAAATATCGGAAGTTGAGCTTCGTCAAATAATTACTGAGTATGAACAGCTCCGGGAAGTTCTTGTTGCCCGCGACATTGCCTCGCAGGATTTCATTACAATTACTGAAAACGACGACCTCGATTTTGTTATGAAGATGTTCGAAAGAAAAAACACGGATGAATTTCCGGTTGTGAGCGCAATTATAAAAAACAAAATTATTGGAACAATTTGCCGCCACGATGTTATTTCGGCTTATAACAGGGGTACAATTAAAGATAATATGCCCGACGCATTTTCTTATGAGCTTGAACATATCGACGATAAAAAGCAAAGAAAAGTTTTTGATGGTTTTTCAGTAACTGAAATTAAAGCCCCCGATATGTTTGTCGGCAAAACAATCGCAAGTTTAGGTGTTCGTAAAAATTATGGTTTAACTATTCTAATGATACGCGCTAACCATTCTCCTTATTCTGAAAAATCAAGCGATAATAGTCTAATGCTGCCCGAACCGAATTATGTTATTCAAAATGGAGATATGCTTCTCCTGTTCGGTTCAAATGAAAATATCGAATTAATAAGTAAGTGATGTTTAACAAATTAATAAGTAAAAATGGAATTTATATGGATATTAAAGAAAGATTGATTAAAGAAGTATATGATTCTGTCTTTGGAGACCCGTGGCATGGTCCCTCTATCCAAAAAAAATTTGAAAATATTACCGAGGAAGAAGCATTCGCAAAACCGTTTGAACATGTACACAATGTTTTGGAATTAACGCTACATATGTGGGCTTGGACTGAAGAGGTTAACAAAAGAATTGAAGGTAAAGAACCATCCATGCCGGAAATGGGCGATTGGCCGGATACTAAAGAGTATCAGAATGAAAGTTGGTATAGTATAAAGAATAAATTGTTTGATTCAACAGAGAAGCTAATCAAGTCGATTAAAAAATTTCCTGAAAGTAAATTATCGGAGATGATTGGTGATTTCCGAGATGCACCGCTTGGTACAGGTACAACATATGAAGCAATGATTTGCGGACTTGTACAACACAATGCTTATCACGGGGGACAAATATCAATGCTAATGAAATACATGAAAAAGTAGGACTTGATACTCTTGAATAAAATTTTGAAAGTAGTTGAAATAGAAATAACAATTAAAAATATCGATGATGAAAAGTTGAATAACTAATTTTAAGATGAAGCCAAATAAGAATTGTCTAAGATTTAATCCGGCTATATTCGTGAAATAAATTTTGCTCATAAAAAATCAGTGGAGTGAATTATGCAATGCGGAAGCGAATCTTTGAAAAAATATAGTATGCTCTACTTTTGATAAAATAAAAATAATTTAGTTTGACATAAGATTACCGATGTCCTATGAAGATTTTCAAAGCTTATCAAATAAAAACATTCAACTATAATTAAGGGGGAATAAGTGATTGATAAAAAGGTATTTTTTCTGGTTAGT
>CAZRMG010000162.1:0-2610 GCA_964601095.1 uncultured Melioribacteraceae bacterium
GCATTGCACCTAATTGGTTTCGGTTTATTATTTGTTTTGATTCTTACACTTATAATCGAAATCTTGAAAGCAAAAGATTGGATAGTATTTCTTTTTGGATCTTTATTCTTTTTCGGAATGTTTATGGTAACTGAAAAAATTATGTGGACTGATTATTTACCAATTCCATTTGCAGCATATTTTTATCACGGTACCGGTTCTTTCTTCCCGTTTTTTCCGTGGGCGGGGTATGTAATCGGTGGTGCGATTTTAGGCAGTTACCTGGCCCATAATCCGGAATCATTCACTTCACAAAGCTTTAGTAAAAAAATGCTGTATATTGGTTTAAGTATTCTTACTGTTGCAATTTTATTCGATTTAAGTGAAAGAATTTTTTATGTAGGCAATGTATTATGGATTGATAATATTAGTATAATAGCTTTAAGAATTGGAGTTGTCTTGATACTTAACGGGATTATGTCTTTCATAGCGTTGAAAATTAAAAAGATTCCGGAAATTGTTAAGCAAATAGGCAGGCATACCTTGTTGATTTACGCCGTACATGTTGTTATTCTTTATGGAAGTGCTTGGCTGCCGGGTATGGATCAAATTCTTCATAAAAGATTAAATGTTCTGGAATCGCTCGTTGCTGCAGTAATTATGATATTTTTGATGATTGTTATGGTTGCTTTGTTGGAAAAATATAAACTATTTAGAAAAAATAAATTAGCTTCTGCTGACATTTAAGTGCGGAGTAATGGTGAGTAAAAGGTCAGAAAATTTAAATCCCGACGGCATCGATGAAGAAAAGAAAATTGAACAATCGCTCCGCCCGAAATCATTTAATGAGTTTACTGGACAGTCGAAAATAACAGATAATCTAAAAGTGTTTATCGGCGCAGCTAAAAAAAGAGGCGAAGGTTTAGATCATGTTTTATTAACAGGACCTCCCGGACTTGGCAAAACCACACTTGCGCATATTATAGCAAATGAACTTGGCGTTAAAATAAAAATTACATCGGGCCCGGTTCTCGAAAAACCCGGCGATCTAGCCGGACTGTTAACCAATCTTGAAGAAAAATCCGTTTTATTTATCGATGAAATTCACAGATTAAGTCCGGTTGTTGAAGAATATCTTTATTCAGCGATGGAAGATTATAAACTTGATATCATGATTGACAGCGGCCCCAATGCAAGGACGGTACAAATCAAATTGCCGCATTATACTTTAATTGGCGCTACAACAAGAGCCGGATTATTAACTGCTCCGTTGCGCGACCGTTTTGGAATTAAATCCCGTTTAGACTATTACGAAAGCAATCTTATTAATAAAATTATTAGCCGCTCGGCAAAGCTATTGAATATTAATGTAGATGAAACCGCAGCAGAAGAAATTGCAAAACGTTCCCGCGGCACGCCAAGAATTGCTAACCGCCTTCTTCGTCGCACACGCGATTTTGCTGATTATGAAAACAAAAAATCGATTGATATCGAAATAGCTAAAAAAGCATTGAAAGCTTTGGAAGTTGATGAGTTCGGCTTGGACGAAATGGATAAAGATATTATTCTAACAATCATCGAAAAATTTAACGGCGGACCTGTAGGATTGAATACTTTATCTGTTGCAGTGAATGAAGACGCGGGGACTATTGAGGAAGTTTATGAACCTTTTTTAATTCAACAAGGATTTATTCAAAGAACTCCGCGCGGCAGGGAAGCAACTGATTTGGCATATTCAAGATTTAATAAGAAACGCGGCAGAATAAAAGAACAAGAAAATTTATTCGAGAAATAAAATGGTTGAATTAAAAAACATAAAAATCGGCGGCGGACTTCCTTTCGTTTTAATAGCAGGCCCGTGCGTTGTTGAAAATGAATCAATTACATTAAAAACTGCTGAAAGTATAAAACGGATTTCTGAAGAACTTAATATTCCATACATATTTAAAGCAAGCTATAAAAAGGCAAACAGAACAAGTGTAAAATCTTTTGTCGGATTAAGTCTTGATGAAGCATTAAAGATTCTCGATAAAGTAAGGTCGGAATTTTCACTTCCGGTTTTAACCGACATTCATTTACCTGAAGAAATTAATTCGGTTGCACAAGTTGCAGATGTTTTGCAGATTCCTGCATTTCTCTGCAGGCAAACCGAATTATTAATTGCTGCAGGTGAAAGCGGTAAAATTGTGAACATAAAAAAGGGTCAATTCCTTGCACCGGAAGATATGGAACATGCAGCCGAAAAAGTTGCGTCAACCGGAAATAAAAATATTATGCTCACCGAAAGAGGTACTACATTCGGTTATCATAATCTTGTTGTTGATATGCGCGGGATCGAGATTATGAAAAGTTTTGGTTACCCGGTAATTATGGATGCGACGCATTCGGTTCAAATTCCGAGTAAAGGCGGTATCAGCGGCGGAGATTCTAAATTTATACCTACATTGGCAAAAGCTGCTGCGGCTGTTGGAATTGACGGATTGTTTCTTGAAGTTCATCCCGAACCTGAAAAAGCAATGAGCGATGCCGCAAGCCAATTACCGTTGAATAAACTGAAAGACCTTTTAACCATTATTAAAAGTATCGATGAAATAGCGAAGAATGAAAAAAGAATTACTTCATAAACTCCGG
>CAZRMG010000162.1:2620-6746 GCA_964601095.1 uncultured Melioribacteraceae bacterium
TGATCTCGAAGGAGTTCTTTTACATAATGCTGATTCCTTGGATGAAAAATCTTTAATTGAATTTGCAAAGCAAATTGAAATGGCTGTAGAAAAATTTGATAATCATAAATTTACGATGGGAATTGTAACGGCGAGGAAACGAGACAGATTAATTAATGAGTTGGACAAAATTGATAAATGTACGATTCTTACAACTTCTGTTGAAAAAGTTGAAGTTGTAGAAAAATTGGCTGCAAAGCGGAAGATAGATTTTTCAAATATATTTTATATGGGCGATGAAGTACTGGATATTCCGCTTCTTAAAAAATGCGGATTATCTGCAGCTCCTAAATCAGCAACAAGAGATGTTAAGAGAGTAGTTGATTTTACTATGGATGGAAAAGGTGTTAATAGTTTATTTAACGAATTGTTTTTGTTGATCGATAATACAAATTAATTATTCATTTTGTAATAAATAAAAATTAACAGAGGTTTTTGTGTCGAACGAGCAGATAATTTCCAAAGGCAGGCATGTTGTCCAGGTGGAAGCAGAAGCAATTTCTAATCTACAAAAAAGTATTGATGATCAATTCACAAAAGCTGTAAATGTAATTCTAAATTCGAAAGGTAGAGTAGTTTTTACAGGAATGGGAAAGTCCGGTTTAATCGCACGTAAAATAGTTGCTACTCTGAATTCAACAGGTACTGCAGCTATTTTTATGCATCCTACCGATGCTTTGCACGGCGATCTTGGCATGGTTCGAAACGACGATATTGTGATTGTAATTTCTAAAAGCGGGCATACCGAAGAACTTGTTCAGTTAATCCCTATGTTCAAAAGGATTAATGTTATGCTGATCGGAATACTCGGCGAGAAAGATTCAAAGCTTGGCAGAGATTGTGACATTGTTTTAAATGTTAATGTTAAAGAAGAAGCATGCCCGTACGATTTAGCACCTACATCATCAACAACGGCTGCGTTGGTAATGGGCGATGCGTTGGCAATAACCCTTTTGGAAATGCGGGGTTTTACGGCGGAAGATTTTGCGCTTCTTCATCCCGGTGGAAGTCTCGGTAAAAGATTATCTCTCAAGATTGAAGAACTAATGATCAAAGGAAAAGACATTCCGGTGGTTCCTGAAAGTGCATCGTTAAAAGACGCAATCCTTGAAATTACTTCTAAACGTTTGGGCACTACTTGCGTTATTAATAAAGAAGGAATTCTTACAGGAATTATTACTGATGGAGATTTACGCCGACTTCTTGAAAAAACAATGGATATTAAAAATCTTACTGCTTTAGAAGTGATGACAAAAAAACCAAAGACGATTACGAAAAATTTTCTTGCTTCTTTTGCAATTCAACAGATGGAAAATTTTAAAATCACTTCCTTAATTGTCGTTAATGAAAAAGGCAAGCCGGAAGGCATTTTACATCTCCACGATTTGGTTAAACTCGGGTTGCAAGCGAGATGAAAAAAAGTGTTATCTCATTTTTATTTTTACTTTTTATAATCGGTTGCCGTGAAGAGAAAATTCAACCGCAGATTACAAAAGGTACTATTGAAGGCGAAATACCCTCACATGAAAGCTGGAAATCCAAAATAACTTTCAGCGATAACGGTAAGATAAAGGCAATTCTTTTCACGGATCATCTTAAAAAATACGAAGAACAAAAAGTTACTTTATTAGACGGTGTAAAAATTGATTTTTATGATACTGATCAGAATAAAGCTTCAGTAATGACTTCACTGCGCGGCAAAGTTGATGATGCAACTATGAATATGTATGCCATTGATAATGTTGTTGCGGAAAACGACAGCGGTACTGTTCTTAAAACATCAGAGCTTATGTGGCGAAATAGTGATCAAAAGATTATTACGGATAAATTTGTTTCCATCAAATCAACTAAAGAAGTAATTGAGGGATACGGAATGGAGTCCGATCAAAGTTTAAGAAATTATGTAATATTCAATGTAACTTATTCCGCGGCTGTTAATACAAAGGAAGACAAGTGATTAAATACGTAATTGTAATACTATTATTTGTTTTCTCCTCCGGCTTATTGGCTCAAGATGATATGATACGTGTGATCGGCGATAGTCTTGTTGGCAAAACAATTAATGAAGAGAACATTCGCGAAGTTCACGGAAACGTAATTATGACGCAGGGAAAAGTAACTATCACTTGTAATAAAGCTATTCAATACATCGCCAAAAATGAAGCGGAATTGATTGGGAATGTAGTTGTTGTTCAAGATAGTATTATAATTAAAACAGATTTGGGCTATTACTACGGCAATCCTAAAATTGCTTTCTCAAATAGCGGAATAAATTATACCGATGGCCACGTAAAACTCTTAGCAAAAAACGGGTATTACTACTTTGACGAAAAGAAAGCATATTTCTATGAAGATGTATTTCTAAATGATTCCACTTCAAACCTGAGCTCCGATAAACTTACTTATTATGATGATAGTGACAAAGCTGTCGCAGTTGGAAAAGTAACTATAAAAGATACTGTTTCTATTGTAAAAGCAGACAGTCTCATTCATCAACGAGGCGATTTAAAATCTTTCGCTTATAACAACGTAAATGTTATTGATCCGAAAAATAATCTTTTAATTGCGGGTGACTATCTTGAGAGTGATAGGGATTCCAATTATTCGAAAATACTCGGCGATCCTTTGCTTATTAAAATTGATACCACCGACTCAGGCACACTTGATACATTGGTAATTGCATCAAGAATGATGGAAGTTTATAGTGATAGTACAAAACGCATGATTGCCACGGATTCTGTTAAAATTGTTCGCGGCGACATTTCTTCCAATAATAGTTACACAATTTATTTCCAACGCGATCAAAAGCTATTTACTTATAAACGCGAAAACGATTTATCACCCCCGGTTTTATGGAATGAGAACACACAGTTAATTGGTGATACGGTTAATATTTATCTTGAAGATAGCCGGTTAAAACAAATGCTGATAAATTCTAACGGATTAATTGTAACGGATAACTCTTCATTTCCATATCGTTATGACCAGATTTCCGGGAACAATATTAAAATGTTATTCGGCGAAAAGGGATTGGAATCAACCGAAGTGAAAGGAAACGTACTCAGTATTTATTATCTTTACGAAGAAGGTGAACCAAATGGTTTACTTAAATCAAGTTCGGAAGATGCAAAATTGTTTTTTAAAGATAATGCGGTTGAAGACGTGCGATTGTACGGCAGCCCGGTTAGCGAATTTCACCCGGAAAATATAATTGATGGGAAAGAAAAAGATTTTACATTGCCGACATTTATTATTGTAAAAAATAAACCAGAAAAAGATAAGCTGCTTTTCGACAAGGAAATATTACTGAAAACACTTATGGAATATGTGAGTGAAAATGGAAAATAAATTATTACTCCGCGGTGAGAATCTAAAAAAAGTTTATAAAAAGAGAGCTGTGGTTAATAATGTCTCCGTTTCGGTTAAACAGGGCGAAGTTGTTGGTTTGCTCGGTCCAAACGGCGCCGGTAAAACTACAACGTTTTATATGATCGTGGGTATGATCAAACCGAACGAAGGGAAAGTGTTTTTAGATAACAGTGAAATAACTCAAGAGCCGATGTACAAAAGAGCAAAAATGGGAATCGGGTATCTGCCGCAGGAAGCGTCGGTTTTTAGAAGACTCAGCGTTGAAGATAATATAATGGCAATTCTTCAAATGATAGATTTAACGAAACAGCAGAGAAAGGAAAAACAAGATCAGCTTTTAGAAGAACTTGGTATTACTCATGTTCGTAAAAGCGAAGGATATCAACTTAGCGGAGGAGAAAGACGGCGATGCGAAATTGCACGTGCACTCGCTACTAATCCTAAATTTATTCTGCTCGATGAACCGTTCGCGGGCGTAGATCCAATTGCCGTTGAAGATATTATGAAGATTGTACATAACTTGAAGAACAAAGGCATCGGCATTTTAATTACCGATCATAATGTTCACGAAACATTGAGCATTGTTGACAGAGGTTATATTTTAATTAACGGACAAATATTTAGAGAGGGTGAAGCAAATTATCTTGCTGAAGATCAGGAAGTACGTAAACTATATCTCGGTGAGAATTTCAAGTTGGATAGGTATTGAAGTAATAGC
>CAZRMG010000163.1:0-2503 GCA_964601095.1 uncultured Melioribacteraceae bacterium
CTTGAATGTATGCAGAAGCAAAAACCGGTTTGCGCGGAGCGTAAAAACCGTCGCCTGTGTATTCATTACCAAGAACGTCATAACCAAAATTATTAACACCGTAGTTAACAAGAACTTCTTGTTTTGCTTGATCTACAGGAATACCAGCTTTGGTCGGATCGCTCATATATGTTTCAAGAAGGTTTGCAAGATTTCTTGATGCAGAAAAAGGAACACTCCATTGGCTAAGAGCATAAGACTGATATTCACCGCCTATTTTCAATGAATGATATTTGCCAAGAAGAACGGACAAGTTTCCATTGAAGCTTAGACCATCATAATTGCTTTTTGAATAAGAAACCGGAACACTTCCATCTTGAAAGAAATCCCAAATCATGATTTGATAAGGACGTGGAACAGCGTATCGACCGTAATTATCAAATCTTTGATCCGGTGCCGGACGTGTAAAAGTAAATCCAGCTTCGGCATTGGCAACGCTATCGCCGTAAACCCAAGGATCTTTTGGTAAATATCTGTCAAATGTTTCACCATTTTGGAAGTAATAACCTGCGCTTAATTCATAAAACATTGTAGAACTTAACACATGAGTCATTTTTAAGCTAACTGTACCGTTATTTCTTTCAGTCAAGCCGATTCTGTTATTAAGCATACCTTGAATATAATTATTATTTGTAGCGCCTCTAATAGCATCTTCCTGATTCATTGTATAGTTACCGGATAATCTTAAAAGAACCGGTTTCAAATCAATATTCAAAGTACCTGTAAAGATGTAGCTTTGTTCTTGATTTTTTCTTCTTGGGCCTGCAGGCATAACAAGATTAACAGTATCGCCTGTAACGGGATCGCCATAAACGCCCATGTTTAAACCGGAATAAAAGTTTGCATCCGGGTCTCTATAATATTGATAGTTGATATTTGTAAAGAATTTAATTCTTTGATCGAAAAGTGGTCCGCTTAAAACACCGCTGATTTCGTTATAACCCCATTGGTAAGCACCAAGAGTTTTTTTACCGTCGTAAGCATCTTCTTTACTCTTGAAAGATATATTATCAGTTATATATTCCAAGCTTGCTTTTAATTGAGCACCGCCCGATTTGAAAGACTGTCTGATAATACCTGAGTTAGCATTTCCAAATTCAGCGGTATAACCACCGGATTGAACTTGAATTTCTTCAATAGCATCTTGAGCAATGCTTACACCTCTGCCGCCGCTAAGCGGGTTTCTGATTGAAACGCCTTCGAGGTAATAACCAACTTCATCATTTCTACCGCCTCTAATATAGATATTATCGTTATCGTAAATAACGCCGGCAGTTAAAGAGATAATATTATTGATACCTCTTACAGGAAGTGCATCAATATCTTCCGAGGTTGTAATTCTAACAGCGTTTGTGTTGTCTTTCTGGATAAGAGGTTTTTGTGCAACAATTTCTACAGTACCAACCTGTATATCTTCGCTTGGAAGTTCGAAGTCAATATACGCAGTTAAGTCTGCATTAACACGAACATTGGAAATGGTTATTGTTTGATAACCGAGGTATGAAGCGCGAACAGTATAAACGCCGGCTTCAAGGTTTTGCAAAAGGAAATCACCGTTTGCGTCTGTTGCCGCGCCTGAACTTGTGCCCATAACAATTACGTTGGCACCAATTAGTGCGTCGCCTGTCTGCAAATCGACAACTTTTCCTTTTATTCTACCTCTTGTTCCCGCTTCAAGTAATGCAGGAAACAAGGATAGAATTAGCAAAAAGTAAAAAATCTTTCGATGCATATCTTACTCCTTAATTTGTTGAGTTAATTAAGAAAGGGTTTGTTGAAATGAAAACTTGTAAAACAATTTCAATAACTTCCTCCTTCTATCTGTTTGAATATTAGTACTAATTACCTAAGAGTAAATTATTTGAAAAATAAAACAGTACTGATTTTTTGCCCTTCAAACTGTGGAACTTCTCATGATTTATGTAGTCTCAATGCACAAGTATATTTTGAACAATGTAAACAGCACAAAAAGTTTTTTAAAGCCCCTTAAAAAACATTTGTGCATTTTCTACGAGAAATCAAAGAAATTTCATTTATCTTCATCTGAAAATACTATCAGAATTCTTCTTTGTCAAGGATTTAAAGTAGTAGCCCGATATAAGAATTCAGGTTATTACCTACTTATTAATGGGATGGTAGAAAGATTAATAACTTCCAATTCATTCCATTTAGTACTTTCTAAAATAAGACGAATCAGTAAAGAAAGCAAAATAATTTAATCTAATTCAACTTTATTCCTTCAGTATTATAAATCAATGTCCTTTATTTATAAGAAGCAATCCATTTAATATTTTGTTATCTGCATAAATGTAAAACACTAAATCCAACTTACGACTTTAATTATTTTGCTGAATTTTTATTAAATCTATATCTGCATTACTTTCTACTCAGCTTTCAAATGATGCATAGAATACTATTTCATTTATTATTGGATACAACTGTAAATATATTCGTAAATATATTG